>JAGHBF010000049.1 GCA_021161165.1 Candidatus Aminicenantota bacterium | reverse complement strand
GGTTAAAATTTTTAAAACTTTCCTTTGCTTTCATCCTCACAAAAATAGATAAAGTGAAAAGTTTTCAGGCAAGAGAACTTGCTCAAAAACTTGGAGAGGAATTTGCTACTGAAGTTATCCTTACATCAGCCCGAAAAAGAGAGGGCAGAAGGGAGTTAATTAATTATATAGAGAAAAAAATTAAGAGGTGAAAAATGTTTACATTAGAGGAACTTGAAGAGAAAAAATTTCAGGAGCTTGTTCAAATAGCAAGAGACCTTGAAGTTCCAAGCCCAACCACATTAAAAAAGAATGAGCTTATATTCCATATTCTGGCCGCACAGGCACAGAGAAATGGGCAAATTTTCGCTGAGGGAGTTCTTGAAATATTACCTGATGGTAAGGGGTTTTTACGTTCTCCCCGTTACAGTTACACCCCCTCCCCCGAAGATGTGTATGTATCCCCATCCCAGATTAAAAAGTTTGACCTGAAAACCGGGGATACAATTTCTGGAATAATAAGAGAACCCAAGGGGGATGAAAAATTTTTTTCCCTCGTGAGGATAGATGCAATAAATTTCGTTCCTCCTCATAAGGCAGTAAAAATAAGGAGGGGGGTTACCTTTGAACAGCTTACCCCATATTTCCCCACAGAAAGAATAGTGCTGGAAACCGAACCTGACAATCTATCAGCAAGGGTTATGGACCTTTTTACCCCCATAGGTAAGGGACAGAGAGCTTTAATAGTGGCAGCACCCAGAACAGGAAAAACCACCCTTCTCAAAACCATCGCTCATTCTATAGAAGCCAACCACCCTGAGATCTATCTTATTGTGCTTCTTATTGATGAAAGGCCTGAAGAGGTTACAGATTTTGAGCGTTCGGTAAAAGGGGAGGTCGTCCATTCAACCTTTGACCAGCCACCAAAGAGACATGCCCAGGTTGCGGAAATCGTGCTCGAGAAGGCCAAAAGACTGGTGGAGATGAAAAAGGATGTTGTAATATTGCTGGATTCTATAACAAGGATGACCCGCGCCTATAATGCTCTTATTCCAACAACAGGAAAAGTCCTTTCAGGAGGTCTTGAAGCAGGAGCTCTTCACAAACCAAAGAAATTTTTTGGAGCAGCGAGGAATATTGAGGAAGGAGGCTCCCTTACAATTATTGGAACTGCGCTGGTGGAAACGGGAAGCAGAATGGATGATGTAATATTTGAAGAGTTTAAAGGAACTGGAAACTGCGAGATAAATCTTACAAGAAATCTTTCTGACAAGAGAATCTTTCCTGCCATAGACCTTAAAAAATCCGGTACGAGAAAGGAGGAACTTCTTCTTCCAGAGCATTGGTTAAAGAGGATATGGCTGCTCAGGAAAGTTTTGTTTCAGATGGATGAAGCTGAGGCAATGGAACTTCTTCTTGACCGCTTGAAGAAGACAAAGAGCAACGAGGAATTTATATCTAATCTTAATCAGTTGTAAATTGCTTTAGTATTATTTTTGATTCAGCTGGAGAGAGGATATTTAAGTCTTGAAAGTTTAAAGTAGGGTTTTACGGAAGATGTTTCTCGTTCCGTTCATACGTTAATGTTCAAAAATTTTCTGGCGAGCAATCCTATAAGGAATGATATAAATGCCACTCCGAAGCTTATAGAACCCATCTCCAGAAAGAGTTTGGTGAATTTCTTCTCCTTAACCACAGCTATAAAGAAGGTGAAAAGTAAAATAATTACTAATGCATCAAAGAGGGTTAGAGCCAGAGCCATAAGATAAGAAGTAAAAAGAAAATACGGCACTACCAGGAGAATTACTGCAAATATGTAAGCAAAACCTGTGTAAAATGCGGCTTTAAGAGGATTGTCTCCGCCCTCGGATTTCTGAGATAGATATTCTGATGCTGCCATGGAGAGAGCTGCGGCAATTCCGGTGATAACTCCTGCTAGTCCAACTATTCGGGTGTTCTGGATGGCAAAGGTCAATCCTGCAAGGGCCCCGGTAAGTTCAACAATCGCATCATTTACTCCGAGAACCATTGAGCCAATGTAGTTTATTTTTTCCTCGTTTATCATGTTAATGAGCGAGTATTCGTGCTCCAGTTCATCTTTTATAATCTCTTCAGCGTCTGGAACTTCGCCCTTTATAAGTGAATATTCTTCCTCTGCCTTTCTTTCTCCCCCCTCCATCATTTTTATTGCGAATGTAATACCGAAGACTGTAGCAATAAGGGAATAGAAGAAGGCCTTTATTTTGTTTGGTGTCATATCCTTTCCTGTATATTCCCTCCACTTTAGATAGTGGCGCACTTCATCATCCGCTATCTTTTCGAGAATCTTCTGGTTTTCTCCCTTTGTCTTTTTTGCGAGCTTTCTGTAAACAAGAGACTCATCGATTTCTGTTTTCTGAAATTCGAGGATTTTTTTCATTATTTCCGGCTTTAGTTTCATTTTTCCCTCCTATTTAAAGATTTCTCCTGTTTCTCTACACCAGAAAACAAGGTCCAGAACAGACATTGGAATTCCAATATCCCTGGAAAATTTTTTCATTCTTTCCTCAATATTCAGATATCTTTTAGGTGAGATTGAGGCAGGAATATCCTTTATAACTTTTAGAGCCTTCAGATTCTTTAAAATGTGTCTGTCCAGAATTGCAAGGTCCTCTCCCAATCCTATGTTCCTTAGAAAGTGGCTTGCCTCCTTCATTCCCATTCCCTTCACGTTTTTGACCAGCCATTCCCTTGCTTCGTGCGAAGGCAGGGAAGCGATATTTTCCATAAGTGTAAACTTGCCGTTTTTAAAAAATTTTTCCCTGGCCTCTGCTATGTATTTTGATTTGTTCCTCTTAAATCTTACTCCGAAAAGGTGCTTTTCTATTTCCTCAGGAGAACCACTGTAGAGGGTTCCTGTTCTCTTTAGCGTTTCTATGGCAGCCCAGCATGTTTTAGCCCTGGACTGTGGAGTCAAGAGACAAAAGGCAAACTCGGCAAATAATTCCCTGGGGTTATTCCTTTTAAGGACGAACCGGAATTCCTTCAGACGTTCCTCTATTTCTCCCTTTCTTTTATTGAAAATGGTTCTTATATCATTGAGTTCTGAGGTGTCCATATGAAATATTTAACCAGAATGAGGGCAAATTGGTATTTTAGTTAAATATGAAATACTTTCTCCTGAATAGGAGAAAACCAAAGGGTAAACCTTTACATCGCTTTTTAGGGCTTCTAAAAATGTTCTGGCAAATTCAGGGTCAGTTTCAAAATTAGGGGAAAAACACCTTGCATCCTCCCGAAAAACAAGTATTAGAAGGGCTGCTTCCTTTCCTTCCTTCCTTGCTTCAATTAGTTCCTCGACATGACGCTTCCCCCTTGTCGTAGGGGCATCTGGAAAGAGGGCAATACCATCCTTTGCAAGGGTACAACCCTTGGTTTCTACCAGGATTTCTCTGTCCTTCTTAATAAGAAGAAAGTCCATTCTGCTTCTTTTGTAAGTAAATTCAGGAGTTATTTTGTCAACCTCTCCGAAAATTTTCAGATGGTTTATGGTCCATACGGAGATTTCCCGATGATATCTGGAGTTGGTAAACACAAGTTTTCCGTTGACTTCTCCTGCAATAAGGTCCCATTTCGTTTTTCTCCCCGGGATATTTTCCCTTTTTAAGTAAACTTTATTTCCGGGGAACAAAATTTCCTTTAATCTTCCAGGATCATGTATGTGGACCTTATGAACACCTAAATTTTTAGGCATTAATATCCTCACTATTCCCACAAATCTATTGGGCCTTTCTAAAAGAATGCCCTTTGCATCCCATTTAATATCTTTAACTTTCATGATAATTCAGAAAGGGGGATTCCCCCCTTTCTGTCTATTCAACTGGAGAGTAGAAGCACCTTTTGG
>JAGHBF010000111.1 GCA_021161165.1 Candidatus Aminicenantota bacterium | reverse complement strand
TCTCAAAAAGAAGGAGGTAAAAATGCCATTAAGGAAAATCAAAGAGAAAATTTTTTCGGTTGGAACTATTGACTGGGAAAGGAGGCTTTTCGACGAACTTGTGCCCTTGCCAGATGGTACAAGTTATAATTCTTATTTAATCCTCGGTAATGAAAAAACCGCACTTATAGACACCGTAGATCCCGCAAAAACCCACGAACTCATAAACAATCTAAACAATTTAGGGATAAAAAGGATTGACTACATTATTGTAAATCATGCCGAACAAGACCATTCTGGAAGCATCTCGGATGTTTTAGAACTTTATCCAATGGCTAAAGTTGTCGCAAATGCAAAGTGCAAATCAATGCTCATGGACCTTCTTCATATTCCTGAAGATAAATTCATAGTAATAGAAGATAGGCAGGAGTTATCACTGGGAGATAAAACTCTTGAATTTATATTAACACCCTGGGTGCACTGGCCTGAAACAATGGTTACCTTTCTAAAAGAGGATAAAATCCTCTTTTCATGCGATTTATTCGGTTCTCATTTTGCAACGTCAAGACTTTATGCGAATGAGGACGCAAAAGTTCTGGAAGATGCCAAAAGATATTACGCAGAAATAATGATGCCTTTCCGTCTCCAGATAAGAAAATATCTGGATTGGATTGAAAAATTGACCCCGGAAATTATCGCACCCAGCCATGGCCCTTTATGGAAAAATCCTGATTTCATAATCAAGGCTCATAGGGAATGGGTATCTGATTCCTTAAAAAATATAGTTTTAATTCCGTATATTTCAATGCACCACAGCACCAAACAAATGGCTGAATACCTTGCTGATGCATTAGTGAAAAGAGGAATCGAAGCTTCACTCTTTAATCTTACCGTAACAGACATAGGTAAATTTGCAATTGCTCTTGTAGATGCACCAACTATGGTACTCGGTGCTCCTACAGTTCTTGCAGGAACTCACCCTGCGGCTATATACGCAGCGTATCTTACAAACGCATTAAGGCCAAAATTGAAGTATGTGGGAATTATAGGTTCTTACGGCTGGGGAGGCAAAGCAGTGGACCACATAAAAGCACAGCTTTCCACCCTGAAGGTGGAGTTGCTTAATCCTGTTCTAATAAAAGGTCTTCCCAGGGAAGAAGATTTTAAGAAGCTTGATAATCTGGCTGAAGAAATTCTAAATAAACACAAAGAACTTGGATTGATATAAATAAAACAAGAAATAAAGGAGGCAAGAAATGGAAGGAAGATTCCCTTTACTTGGAGAAAAATTTCCGGAATTAGAGGTAATAACAACTCACGGGAAAATTAAACTTCCCGATTACTATGCAGGGAAATGGTTTATCCTGTTCAGCCACCCAGCTGACTTTACGCCCGTGTGCACAACTGAATTCGTGGCTTTTCAGAAACGTTATGACGAGTTCAAGAAACTCAATACCGAGCTTATAGGTCTCAGTATAGACCAGGTATTTTCCCACATTAAATGGGTCCAGTGGATAAAGGAAAATCTGAAGATTGAGATCAAATTTCCTGTGATAGCAGACGACACCGGCCAGGTATCCGGTAAATTGGGTCTTATCCATCCAGGGAAGGGCACTAATACCGTAAGGGCAGTTTTCATCGTAGACCCCAAGGGATTCATAAGGGCAATCCTGTACTATCCTCAGGAACTTGGAAGAAACATGGATGAAATCCTTAGAATGATAAGAGGATTTCAGGTTTCTGAAAAACATGGTGTAGCAATACCTGCCAACTGGCCCAATAACGAGCTCGTAGGAGACGAAGTAATAGTACCACCTGCCATGACGGAAAAGGACGCAGAGGAAAGGACTAAAAAGTACGACTGTTTCGACTGGTGGTTCTGCCACAGGAAAGTCTGAACATAAAAGACGCATTTCAGGGGCGGGGCTCCCGCCCCACTTTTTTAAGGAAGTGAAGCGTGAAGCTTAAAAATTTAGTCATATTTTTCGCTGTAATCGCCCTTATATCTGTGACTGTCTTTGGCCAGGAAAATATGAAAAGACTCGAGGACCAGAAAAGGGGATTGCATAAACGCTTTGATTGGCGGTTCTGTTATAAAAAAACAAGTTAAGATTATAATTTAACCAAGGGAAGAGGCAATTCCCCTTTCCTTCAAAAATAAGGAGGGTTAAATGAAAAAAATGACAGAAAAGGCTCTGCAAGAAGCCTTTGCAGGGGAATCAATGGCACATATGAAGTACATGATTTTCAGCGAGATCGCTGAAAAGGAAGGTTTTAAGAACATCGCAAGACTCTTCAGGGCAATAGCCTATGCCGAACTTGTGCACGCAAAAAACCACGCCAGGAACCTGGGGTATATCAAGGACACCAAGGAAAATCTATTGACTGGAATAGAAGGAGAAAAATTCGAAATAGAGGAAATGTACCCGGCATACGATGCCATAGCGAAACTTCAGGGTGAAAAGGGTGCCGAACGTTCTATTCACTATGCTATAGAAGCTGAAAAAATTCACATGGAGCTGTACCGGAGTGCAAGAGAAGAGGTTGAGCGCGGAAAGGATATGGACATCTCGGACATTTATATATGTCCTGTCTGTGGATACACGTTCGTTGGAGATAATCCACCTGTTAAATGTCCTGTATGTGGGCTTCCAAAGGAAAAATTTCTAAAATATTAATAAGGGAGGTAAAAATGAAAGACTTTAAGGAATTGCTCCAGTCAGGAGATTGGAAAGGGGAAAAACATGTCCCCTCCATTGAAATTAAGAACAAGGGAGAAAAGATAACGGTAGAAGTGGGTGTTGGAAAGGAAATTCCTCATCCAAACACCACAGAACATCATATAAGCTGGATCGAAGTTTACTTCCTTCCCGAAGGCGAAAAGTTTCCCTACCTTTTAGGTAGATATGAATTTACTGCTCATGGAGCATCTTCTCAGGGACCCAATACAAGTGGAGTATATACCGAACCCTGGATTACTTTAAACTTTAAAACACAAAAATCAGGCACTATCTACGCCCTTTCTTATTGCAATATACACGGTTTGTGGACCAACTCCACAGACTTGCGACTTTGAGGGGGAAAAGATGAACCTTGAGTCTTTTACTCTTGAGGAGCTTCTTCTTACCGCGCTGAAATCTGAGATAGAAAGCATGGAAATTTATAAAAAAATTTCCATGGCAGTTTCCAACGCACTCCTTAAAGACAGATTTAAATTTCTCGCAGGAGAAGAAGAAAAACACAGAGAATTCATAGAAAATATCTATAAAGGAAAATTTCTCGGTCGCGAAATAAAGCTACCTGAAAAGACTCCTGTGCCTCTTCCTGAAGTGAAATTTGAAAAGGGAAGATATCCCTTTAAGTGAAATTCTGGACCAATCAATGAAAGCCGAGCTGGCAGCCCACGAATTTTACAAAGCTCTTGCGGAAAAATTCCCCGGGGATAAGGAAGTTAAAAAACTCTATTATTCTTCTCCTCCATGGAAATGGGACACTACCAGCTCCTGAAACTGGAACGTGAAAATATAGAGAGATTTGAAGAATGGGAAGAATTC
>JAGHBF010000002.1 GCA_021161165.1 Candidatus Aminicenantota bacterium | reverse complement strand
GGTTTATACTGCTATTTAAAAGATTGTCGAAGTTCAAATCCTTCTTCTTCCTGAAAGCAGGCATATTTTCCCTGACACGATCAAAAACCACTATTGTGTCATTTATTGAATAACCTACTATGGTCAAAATTGCTGCTACAATCTGCAAGTTAAACTCAATTTTCAGGAAATATATAAAGGCAAGAGTTACAAGAACATCGTGCGCAAGTGTAAGGACAGCAGATATTCCATAGAGGAACTTGAACCTGAATGCAATATAAATTAACATTCCCAGAAGCGCCCAGATGGTTGCAAGCACAGCTTTATGTCTTAATATCTTTCCAACCTGTGGCCCCACATATTCAACCCTCATTATAGAAATGCTTCCAATAAATGTTTTTTCTTTAAGGTAATTCAGAGGTGCTGAAGGAATTCCGGCTTCTAAAAGTTCCTCAAAACTCCTTATTATCTTCTTTTCTTTTTTGATTTCCCCGATTTTTTTCGCCCATATTGTAGCTTTCTCTTCGGGAAAAGATTTTGCCAAAAGGTCTTTTATTTCTGATTCTGAAAGCGTATTAAGGTTGTTCTTTTCTGTAGCAAGTTTTCTCTCATCAGGGGGCATCAGCACATTCATTATCTTTTTGGCAATCTTTAGATGCTCCTCCTCTTCTCCGGTACCTATTTTTTCTACCCTTATTATGTACTCATCAGAGGAATTTTCTACTGCCTGTATTACAGCGGAACCGAATCCTGCCTTTTTCAACTCCTTCCTGATAGTATCAATTTTTACAGAATGAGAGAATTTCATCTGAATCAAAGTTCCACCAACAAAATCTATACCGTAGTTCAGCCCATTGCGATTTATAAAAATAAGCCCTGCAATAATAATAAGTCCTGATATGAGAAAGGCTATATACTTTGCCTTTAAAAAGTTTATTCTGGGATTTCTAAATATCTCCATGATTCCCCCTATATACTAATTTTCTCAACCTTTCTTTTACCGAAATAAAGGAGCTCGAAAATGGTCTTGGAGACAAAAACCGCGGTAAAAATTGAAGCGATTATACCTATGATAAGCGTTACTGCAAAACCTTTTATTGGACCTGTACCAAAACTGAAAAGGAAGATAGCTGCAATTATGGTGGTCAAATTGGCGTCAAGAATGGTCGTAAAAGCTCTGGCAAATCCGGCATCTATCGCAGCGATAGGAGATTTTCCGTTTCTCAACTCTTCACGGATCCTCTCGAAAATAAGGACGTTTGCGTCAACAGACATACCAATTGTAAGAACAATTCCTGCAATTCCTGGAAGAGTGAGTGCTGCTCTAAACAGGGAAAGTGCTCCAAAAATAATAATCATGTTCATAATAAGGGCAATGGTTGCATTTACTCCGGCAAGGTTATAGTAAAGAATCATGAATAACATGACCAGCACAAGAGCCAGAGCAGAAGCTTTGAGGCCCTTCCTTATGGAATCAGCACCAAGGGACGGACCTATTGTTCTCTCTTCTATGATCTTTATTGAAGCTGGTAGAGAACCTGTCCTCAAGATAAGCGCAAGGTCGTGGGCTTCCTCTCCTGTAAAACTTCCTTCAATTATTCCGCTATCAAAAATAGTGGACCTGATGCTCGGGGCACTCTCTATTACATTATCCAGAACTATTGCAAGTTGTCTTCCAACATTCTGGCTGGTAACCTTCTCAAATTTTCTTGCACCCTCTGCATTAAGCTGAAAACAAACCGCAGGAAGATTATATTTATCAACACATCTTCTTGCTGTCTTAAGATCCCTTCCAGTTACAGCAGCAGCTCTTTCCACGACATAATACCCCTGGCCTCTACTTGGTAAAATCTGAAGGTCTTCTGGAAGTTTTC
Organism: Candidatus Aminicenantota bacterium; assembly: GCA_021161165.1. Lineage (GTDB taxonomy): Bacteria > Acidobacteriota > Aminicenantia > S016-38 > S016-38 > S016-38. Next base: position 6,915 of record JAGHBF010000002.1, on the reverse strand, counting down.
CCCCATATTTCTTCAGCGCATCTTCTTTTGTAGGGAAAGGCCCGTCTTTAACGAGTTTCAGCTCGAGGAGTGCTGTATTCTTGATAAGCGCCCTTACTCTCTTGGGATCATCCACACCTGGAAGTTCCACAACAATTTTATCCCCATGTAATCCTTGCCTCTGTATAACAGGTTCAGCTATCCCAAATTCATCCACCCTTCTTCTAATGGTCTCAAGAGCTTCTTCAACTGCATTTTCTCTTATTGCAGTAATAACCTTTGGTTTTAAATTTAACTCAGCTTTACCTTCAACTACACCAGAATACTCCCAATTTCCGAAGTTAGCCTTTATCAGAGCATCAAAATCCCTTTCTCGTTCTGAAGGAACTCCTTCAACTGCAATTGTTGCTATTCCCTTTCCGTAAATGTTTCCTACCTTTATTCCCTCATCCTCAAGAAGAGATTTTAACCTCAATATCTCCTGGTCCCTTTCCATCTTTACGGCATCATCAGTCACAACCTGAAGGACAAGATGCATCCCTCCCTTAAGGTCAAGACCAAGCTTAACTTTTTTAGAAGGGGGAACAAAAAAATAGATAGAAAAACCTATAACTAAAAGAATGAGAATTAACTTCCATTCTACCTTTCTTTTCATCTTTACCTCTTTTTGGTAACGGATGCTATATAGTTCTTTACAACCTCTAACTTAGTTCCCTTTGAATCTATTTCAACCCTATCCTCATATACAGCTGTAACTTTCCCCACAATACCTCCTGCAGTTATGACTCCATCACCCACCTCAATGGAATTCACCATTTCCTGATGCTTTTTCTGTCTCTTCTTTGCAGGCAGTATAAGAAGAAAATAAAAAATTACAAAGATCAGGGCTATCATTATCAAAGAACCCATAAATCCACCACCCTGAGGACTTCCTCCTGTAGCTGTCTGTGCATAAAGCATTCCAATCATTTCTTCCTCCAAATTTTTTTTGTCATCCTCACAAATTCCTCAAAGGAATTATCCTTTATATATTTACGAATTTTTATCATCGTGTCAAGAAAGAATTTGAGATTTATCAAGGTATTATAAAGGGCAGAATTTATATGAGACGACGTATAAAGATGTCTGAGAAGAGCTTTTTTAAAAGGTAGCTCCTCATCAGGAAAAGAAAAATCTTCTCTGTATTCTGTTCTTTTTATGTTTATTTTTCCATGCTCGGTAAAAATCTGACCCCTTCTCCCATTGCGAGTCGGAAGAACACAGTCAAAAAGGTCAACCCCCATAGAGATAGCCTTAACCATCTGATAGGGCTCCCCTATCCCCATCAAATACCTCGGTTTATCGTCAGGAAGCATTTCATTTGTAACCTCTATGACTGAAAACATCTCATCTTCTTTCTCTCCAACACCCAGACCTCCAATTGCATAACCATCAAACCCCATGGACGAGATTTCCTCTGCGGATTTTCTTCTTAGGTCCCTGTATACTCCTCCCTGCACTATACCGAATACTGCAGTTTCTCCGTTTATTTCCTCTTTCTTACGCGCAGCCCTTTCAGCCCATCTTATAGTCCTAAAAGTAGCATCTTCTATTTCTTTCCTCGGCCTTTCGTTAGAAACAAAGTGATCGAGAACCATTGCAATGTCAACCTTTAGACGATGCTGATATTCCACAACATCCTCAGGAGTTAGATAGTGTCTCGAACCATCTATGTGTGAAGAAAATTCTATCCCTCCCTCTTCAACCTTCACCAGCTTTGAAAGGCTGAATATCTGGAAGCCTCCAGAATCTGTAAGCACAGAACCAGCCCAACCCATGAATTTGGAAATACCTCCAGCCTTTTCAATTACATCAATTCCGGGTCTTAAATACAGGTGGTAAAGGTTGGAAAGTAAAAGTCTGTAACCCATCTCCCATAACTGCTCTGGGAAAATCCCTTTAACTGCCCCTTCTGTTCCAACAGGCATAAAAGCGGGGGTAATTACAGGACCTGAACTGGTATAAAGAACTCCCACCCTCGCAGCAGTTCTTTTATCCCTCCATAGAACCTCAAACTTCATCTATTAAACCTGAAATATATAACATCTCCGTCCTGAACAACATAATCCTTTCCTTCAAGACGGAGCTTCCCAGACTGCTTAACACCTGTCCATCCACCGCTGTCCACGAATTCCTCCCAGTTACAAACCTCTGCTCTTATAAAACCTTTGGCAATATCTGTGTGGATCTTTCCCGCTGCTTCTAAAGCAGTTGTCCCTTTCCTAATCTCCAAGGCTCTTGTTTCTTTTTCGCCGGGAGTATAAAAAACAATAAGCTCAAGCACCTTAAAAGCCTTTTCCAGAAATTTTTTCGCCCGGACTTCCCTTATTCCAAACTCCTCCATAAGCTCCTTTCTCTCCTTTTCAGGCGACTCCAGAAGTTCCTGTTCTGTTTTTACATCTATAACAAAAGCTCCTTTCATTTTACCTGAGATAGACTTCGCCACCCTATCCCATTTCTCTACATTCTCGAAATCACAGTTTATAACATGGATTATAGGTTTCAAAGACAGGAGCCCAAGTCCTTTAAGATAGCTCTCTTCTTCGTATTCCTGTCTCAAACATATTCCCTTCTCAAGGGTTTCCTTCACCTTTCTCAAAAAATCTATTTCCTTCTCAAGCTCTTTATCCTTCCTTTTAGAATATTCTTTTTCGAGTCTTTCAACTTTTCCGGATATTATTTCAAGGTCAGAGATTAGGAATTCTTCCTCCTTCTTTTTTATTTCCTTCAAAGGGTCATCAGACTTTATCACATGAAGGAGTGCATCTCCTCCCTTCATTTCATTAATCTGTTCCCTTGCCGGTGGGTCTACAAATGAGAGGCTAATTGGAGTTTTTTTTGCTGATTTCTCTACTTCTGCCACAGAATCAAGTCTTGGGTCAGGAACCTTAACTACTGCAATATGCTTCTTTTTTTCCCCTAATCCTGTAAGAAGATTAAAAAAAGCGGTTTTTCCTGTTTGGGGCTCTCCAAAAATAACAAATTTCATCTTACTGTAGTACCAGGAGGCACTTCATCAGGCACCTGCAGAATATATGGTCTACCATTCACATCCGCAGCCAGAAGCATTCCCTGAGATTCATAACCTCTTATCTTCGCTGGCTTCAGGTTTGAGACCACCACAATTTTCTTACCCAGCAGTTCTTCCGGTCTATAATACTGGCGTAACCCTGCTACAAGCTGCCTTTCGTGGTCTCCCATATCAACTTTTAAAATGTATAATTTGTTTGCGTTTTCAGCTTCCTTAACCTCAACAATTTTACCTACCTTTAATCCCATTTTGAAAAACTCATCAATTGTCACGTAAGTTTTTTCTTCCTTTTTTTCTTCCATCTTTATTTCCTCCTTGAAAAATTCTTCTTTATCCACGCGTGGGAAAATTTTCCCCACCTCTTTTATTTTTAAGCCTTCTTTGTAGGCATCCCAGTCAAATTCAATACCTTTTCCTCCTATAGCCTCGAGAATTTTCTCAGTTGAACGTGGCATTACTGGATAAATGTATTTTAATACACAAAAGAGAGCCCTTAAGGCGGTTAGAAGTATTCGAGATGTTTTCTGAGAGTCTTTTTGGCCTAACCTCCACGGCTCTGTTTCAACCAGATATTTATTTATAGAACGGAGATAATCCCACAAAAGAGAGAGCGCCCTGGAAAATTGATAGGAGTCATAAAGCTCTTCGATTTGATTTGAAAGCTCCTTCCATGAGTCCTCCATATTTTGGTCTGAAGGTTGTTTAGGTCCTGGAGAGGGAAGTACCCCGTCAAAATATTTGAGCGCCATTGTAGTCGTTCTGGAAAGTATGTTGCCGAGTTCATTAGCAAGGTCAGCGTTATATCTTTCAAGAAAGGACTCGTGCGAGAAATTACCATCCTGCCCTATAGGGGTCTCTCGCATCAGGAAATATCTAACTGCATCCTCCCCGAAAGCGTCTATCAAGATTTTGGGGTCTAATACATTACCTATGTGCTTGGACATTTTCTTTTTATTAACAAGCCACCAGCCATGGGCAAGTATTTTCTTGGGAAGTTCATAACCCGCCGCCATCAAAAATGCTGGCCAGTACACCGCATGGAATATAATTATATCCTTGCCCAAAATGTGCAGGTCTGCTGGCCAGTATTTGTCAAATTTATCCCTAAGTCCTGTTACATAGTTAAAAAGTGCATCAAACCAAACATAAATTACATGAGCTGGGTCCGAGGGAACTTTTATTCCCCATCCAATTGTAGTCCTAGTTATGCTCAGGTCTTTGAGTCCTGACTCAACGAAGCTTACAACCTTATTCATCATTGTTGCTGGCTGGACAAAATCAGGGTTCTTCCTGTAGAAATCAAGGAGGGGTTTTTGGAAACTGGAAAGGCGGAAAAAGTAATTTTCCTCGGTAATAAATTCGGTTTTTCCTCCACAATCCGGACAAATTCTCACTCCGTTCTCCTCCTCTGCATCCTCTGGAACAAAGCTTTCGCAATTATAGCAATACCATCCACTATAACTTCCCTTGTAAACATACCCCTTTTCCTTCAATTTCTCGAATATCTCAGCAACCTTCTTCTCATGAAAGTCCATCGTGGTTCTTATAAAGAAATCGTATTCTATGTTAAGTTCTTTCCAGAGGTCCCTGAAATGAACGACCATCTCATCAGCGAGTTGTTTTGGTGTTTTGCCCATTGATTTAGCGGCTTTTTCTATTTTCCCCCCGTGTTCATCAGTTCCTGTAAGATAAAAAACATCATACCCTTTTAGTTTTTTATATCTTGCTATTACATCACCTATCACCGTGGTATAAGCATGCCCAAGATGTGGCCTGCCATTAACATAATAAATAGGCGTTGTAAGATAAAATTTCATTGGTTCCTCCATTTAGAAAGGATCATTTGATAGGCTTTCTTAACCGATATTTTAAGCTTCTTTGCAAGTTTCTTGCAAGTATCAAACTCAGGAAGGGCATTAACTATTTTCCCATCCAGAAACGCTATTTTCATTTTCACTCTTTCTCCCTCAACAACTATTTCCTCTATCTCTCGTTTGAGCTCTATTCTATCTTTAAATGAATACCTTATACCTATAGTAGTGGTGTTAAGAAAAATTTTTTCCGCAACCTGTTCAAGTTTATTCGGCCTTGAGATCACCTTTATCAGCACCCCTGGCCTTCCTTTTTTCATATATACAGGAATAAAAAACATATCCAGCGCATCCTCCTCGAGTTCTTCCCACAGGGAACTGAGAATCTCTCCAGTAGAGTCATCTATCTCTGCTTCTATTTCCACTATCCTATTGTTGACATTTCCCTCGTCCAACAGCAGTGTTCTCAGAAAATTGTGGTAGCCTTTAAAACTTTTTGTTCCAAATCCCCTGCCTTCTGAAACTAATCTGCCTTCAGGAAGTTTTCCTTCTTTTGCAAAAGCCCTGAGAATAGCGGCCCCTGTTGGAGTTGTAAGCTCAGTTTCAGGACCCGCAGAAAAAATTGTTCGTCCCTTCAGCAATTCTGCAACGGCCGGAGGAGGGACAGGCAGTACGCCATGGGCAGTTTCAACTATTCCACCACCTACATTTACAGGGGAATGCAATACATCATCAGGGGAGATAACTTCAATAAGCCATGAAGTTGTAAATATATCGAATATCGCATCCCATGAAGCGGCCTCATGAAGGTGAACCGTATCATAGGACCTTCCGTGAGCTTTTCCTTCAGCTTCAAATAACGCTCTAAATGCTTCAATAGCTCTATCTTTAACACTGGATTTTTCATTTGTTTCTTTTATTATCCCCTCGACGTCCCTGTAAAAAACTTCGGAAAGCTTATCTTTTATCTCAAGCGAAACGCTAAAACCATAAATGCCATTTTTTACCGATTCTTTAACCTCTGCTTCAAGGGGAAAGTTCCAAAGTTTTAGTTTTTCCTTCAGTTCTTTAGTTTCAAGACCGGAGACATGAAGAAGTGAAGCTACTGCCATGTCTCCGGCTATACCCATATGGCATTGAAAATAAAGTTTCATACAATGAGCTTATTACAAATAAAATCTAACGGTCAAGAATCATTTGACCGTAGAAAGCAGCTTCTTAAGAGCTTCCATATCAGCCCCTGAAACCCTTTCCCCATTATCAAGAATAAAGGTAGGAACTCCACTTATTTCAAGTTTTTTTGCAATGTTATCAGTTGCTTTCAGGATATTTTCCCCTTTATCACATTTTTCCTTCGAGGGCTTTGCCTTCTTTTCCCATTCCTTTGCTATATAAGTATTCAGATTTAACCCCTTACAAATAGCCACATTGGCAAGGTTCCAGCCATTTGGTCTGTGAACAGGGAAGAAAAGAACCTTTAATATAACATTATTGTCTTTCACTATCTGTTTAATCTGTTTTTCCGCCTTATTACAATAGGGACATACAGGATCTGTAAACATATATAAAACCCTTTTAGCTGTTGAAGAAGGTTTGTATACCATAACCACATTTTTTTCTATCTCAGGAACGGTACTCTTAAAGTTAGCCTTAATTTTTTGCATTTCTTTTGCCCTCACTGCACTAAATGTGTCCCTGGTAAAATCTTTTCCAAGCCTGAACATTTCACCGATTATGACAAAATCCTTCCCCACATAAAGAGGATAATATTTGCCTCCAGCTTTAACTATGAGCTGACAGAGACCGCCAACTTCCACTTTTGAAACTATCTCAGCAGCAGGGAAATTCGGAATGTGCTTCTTTACTGTAGAAAGCGTAACTTCAGAGCAGACTCCCTTGCCGGCTTTGGGGAACACAGGCGCTAAAAACACCATTAGAATCAGAATCGTTGCTAGTTTTTTAACCATTTTTACCTCCTGAATCAATTCTACCATACAAAAAAATTTCTAAATTAAACGCTTAAGGATAAAATAGGTAAGGTCATCATTAACATAG
>JAGHBF010000006.1 GCA_021161165.1 Candidatus Aminicenantota bacterium | reverse complement strand
GGACTCAATAGGTTCATGTGCTTCAGTTGTTCTTCCAGAAGGGATCTATCCCCGAAAGGCGTTGAGTATAACCGTTAACTACAATGTGAGGAATAATTTTCCAGCATACTATAGTATACGCTTTTATAAAGCTCTTGGACTTTGACTATCTGATTAAAAACTCATATAACCCTGAAGGGTAAAATGGCGCTGCGGTGTACATTTATTTGCGACATTAAAAGTTCCAGAAGCTTGAGAACTGGAAGAATATTTTTAGGTCAATAAAAAATGCTCTTATCCGAGTAAATAAAGAATTTAAGAAAGAGGCCTTTGTCGAGTTTAAACCAACAGTGGGAGATGAATTCCAGGGAATCCTGAAATCTTCCAGATCTGCGTATGATGTATATTTATTTCTGAAGGAAAATATTCCTGCTGGGTTTTATTGCGGGATAGGAGTGGAGGAGGTTGAGAAAACAAAAAAAGGTATGGGAATGAGAGGAACTACATTTTATCGCGTAAGAGAAGCTCTTGAAAGTTGTAAGAAAAAAAAGAGGAACGTTCCTTTTGCCAGTAATGATCACTTGTTTGACAAGATTATAAACACAATTTTCTATTTCATAGAATCCATAGAGAGTTAGTGGACATCGAGGCAGAGAGGGATTGTTTCTTTTTACAGGGAAAATCATCTTACTTACGAGGAGCTGGGAAGGTATTTTGGTGTTTCCAGACAGGCAATTTGTAAAATGTTGAAGGAAGCACACTGGAAAGCCGCAAAGGAAGGAGAGGAGTTATTGAGGGAACTTTTCAACCTTTTAAGGTTTACTTCCCCAGGTAAAATTGATAGGGTTTACAATAAAAAGTAAATCTTATGAGGTTTACAAGTTCGACAATCTTATTATTGAAAATCGCAGTGGTATTTGTGCTTATATAATGGCTCTTTTTGGTGGCCACTGGTTCGTAAGGGTAATACTCAATAAATTGAAACCTGAGATAGACAAACTTGAAAATGGTCAAGGTATTAAGGGTGCGGACGCTTATATAGGATTCCTTGAAAGAGCATTAGTTTTGACCTTTGTTCTATTGAATCAGTTTACTTTGATAGGTCTGGTACTTACAGCAAAATCTATAGCACGATTTGAAGAGCTCAAAAATAGGAGATTTTCCGAGTATTTCCTTGTAGGAACTCTTGCAAGTATCCTTTTTACAATTTGGGTGGGAGTTCTTGTGTTGTGGTTGAATAAATTAATATAAAAAGAAAAATCGGTAATGTCAACTTAATTGTGTCGCCCCCCCTTTTTGCATTTTCTAACCAAAAAGCCTCTCTTCCTTCAAGGGGTTGACACAATTAATTGTACACTGCCAAAGTTCGTCTATTATTTAATTCCTGGTAGGCAGAAATCTTATCTCTATCCCATCATTTCCCTGAAAAAAAATGGTGAGTTATTTTTCTATTTTTGCATTCTTAAAATGCACCTGGCCCCTGAAATTAACAGTAATTCCTTTAACATTTTTAAGATGGGCTATTATTATTGAAGAATAGAACAGAGGAACCATGGCAACGTCATCGTGAATAATTTGTTGAGCCTTCATATATAGTTTTTCCCGTTCTTTTTTATCCAATGTGGTTCGTGCTTTTTCTATCAACTGGTCCAGCTCAGGGTTGTTATAGAAGGAATAATTGTTTTTGCCTTTTGAATACAACAAACTTTCCAGTGAAGTGCTTGCATCAGGAATATCAGTTGTCCACCCCAGAGCGAAGAGGTCGTGTTTTCCTTCCGAAAATATTCGGTATAATTCTTTGAAGGGAAGAAATTTTAGATTTATTTTAATCCCAATTGATTCAGCACTCATTTTTAGTTTTAAAAGGAAATCTTTAAGGTCCCGCCTTCCTTGAACTGAGTATAAGTCACATGTGAAACCATGAGGGTATCCTGCCTCAGCGAGAAGTTTTCTGGCCTTCTCCGGATTGTATTCATAATCCTTTAATTCGGGATTAAATCCCGGAATTAAAGGGTTAACAGTGCTTACTGCTGGTTTTGCATATTCAGGTAAAAGTAGTTTTACCAGCTTTTTTTTGTTAATGATATGTGCAATGGCTTCTCTTACTTTTCGGTTGCGAAATAAGGCCTTTTTCGTATTAAAGCCGAGGTAGTTTACAAGGGAATAAAGAGAAACCTTTGTTTTAATAAAAGGATTGTATTTGAGCTCATCGTATTCTCTGATTGAAAACAATCTTAGCAGATGAGCATTTCCATTTTTTAGTTGCAATAGCCTCCATTCAGTGCTGGGTATGGTTATAAAAACAACCTTATCTACGGAAGAAGGACGGTCCCAGTAATCTTTGTTTGAAACAAGACTTATGTATTTCCCTTTTTTCCATTCCTCCAGTTTAAATGGACCAGTTCCTATTGAGGTAAATTTCCCTTTCTTTTCGCAATTGAGGGAGACAATAAATGTCCCTGGCATGGTGAGATAAAAAAGGAAAACTGAGTCAGGTTTACTTAATCTAAATTCCACGGTGTAATTGTCAATTTTTCTTATGCTTTCAAAATATGGGAAAAAACTTCTGAATCTTTCCCTGTTTTTTTCTTTGAACCGAAGAATGGAAAAGACTACTGCGTCTGCGTTCAGCTCGGTGCCATCGTGGAATTTAACACCTTTCCTTAGATAGAATCTCCATACTTTGCTTTCTTCGTCTGTCGTCCATTTTTCTGCAAGCTGAGGGCTTACGGTATTTTTGGAGTAATCTACTTTCACTAACCCTTCAAAAATATTTGCAATTACCTCTGCAGAATACAGGTCACTTTCCAGAGCAGGGTCCAATGTTGATGCGTCCTGTATTCTGGCAAAGTTTAATGTTGCCGTTGATGAAAAAACCGCTGTTAATGTTAAAGAAAAAGTTAGTAAATAAGAAAAAAATTTCATTTTTGTCCTCTTCCAAAAAATAAAAACTCCATTATATTTTAGGAACCTTTGAAGAAATTTTCCAAACTTCAGGGTGGAGAATGCTTTTTTATGCAAATCCTTATTTTTCAAAGTCCAAAATACGGAAAAATTTATTTTGCCATCCATAATTTTTGTCCCATAAATTATGTTATTACCTTAGGGAAAAAAGCTTAAAAGTAATACCTGAAACCTATTGAAGCGTTAATGTCAAAATCAGTGGATGGAATAAGGTTTAGAAGTGGAGCTACTTCGAGGAATATGTCCAGAGGTGCTTTCTCAAAGATGTATTCTAAACCCAACGGGAATCTTATTCCTACCCTTGTGTTCTTTTCAAATTTTATTCGGGTTCCAATTCCATAGTAAAAGGGTAATTTTCCCTTTTCCACGTCTATAAATCCGAAGGAGTGTCTTAGATAATCCATGTGTAAATGGAAAACTTTTTTGTCTCCTATAGACCATGCGGTAGCTGCATCAAAGGCGCTGGAAGCTCCAGTCCAAAATTTGAAACTTATACCTGTAGGTTCCCCAAGAATTATCCCCACTCCAAAGTCTCTGTCATGCCCCATTAAAAAGCCAGAAGAGAATATTAGTGCTCCCATAAAGAGAAAAACTCGAATTATATTATAAGCATTAGAGATTCTCATATTAAAAAGATAGCTTTTTTAACATACAAGGTCAATTATCTAT
>JAGHBF010000139.1 GCA_021161165.1 Candidatus Aminicenantota bacterium | reverse complement strand
GCCTTTAAGAAACCATGATTAAAGGGGGCCTTGTAAGACGTTCCTCCGTAGATTGCAGGTTTGAAAGAACGGAAGCCGTTTTTCCCCAATGGTATTTTTGTTCCAAATCTTACGGTGGTGGATTTTCCCTTCAAGGATAGGAATATTTCGGGTTCCCCTGTTCCTGTGAATGTATTTCCATACAGGAATTCTTTTTCTCCAACCAGGTAAATAATTCTGTCGTATGCGAAAAGGCCCCTTCCTCCATCTGGGAAGTTGAAGGTTTTGTGAAAATTATCTATAAATCTATCCATAAATCCACCCCAGGCATAAATAAGGGGTGCATAAAATTGCACGCTCAGTTTTTTCCCCACTTTTTTAGATAAAACTATGGCAAGCTTCGTTTCTGCAAGGTCAAGCTGATAATCGTTTTTTGCCTCAAAGATATTAGCCTGATAAATCTGTAATGATAGGTAATTATCTCCCTCAATAAATGCTGGAAAGGAAAAGTATTTTTGCACGGGCGGAAAGATTATTTCCTGAGAAAAGGCTAACCATGTAACCAGTAGTCCAAAGATTAATTTTCTAATGGCGGAAATGCCTCCTTGCAGTAAATCCGAAGGAAAGTTCCAGTTCCTTTGCGCGTTCGGAAACTTCAGGGTCTCTTTTAGACCCTCCCGGTGCGACAACGACCTCGATCCCGTGAAAATGGGCAATCTCCACAGAATCCGGGAAGGGGAAAAATCCATCAGATACAAGTACAGCTCCTTTTGCTTCTTCGCCAGCCCTTTCACAGGCTATTCTAACAGCTTCCACTCTGCTTGTTTGTCCACCGCATCCTGCTATCATTTTTTTGTCCTTTACTATGACAGCCGAATTGGATTTTAAAGCTTTAGCTAGCCTTATTCCAAGGTATATGTCCTCTTTTCTTTCATCGGCAGGTTTTGAGACCCAGTTTATTTCCATATCCTCGTGTGTGAATGCATCTCTTTCCTGTAGCAGAAGAGCACCTTCAAAAATCTTTCCCTCGTACCTGTCCTTTCTTTCAAAGGGTAAGATAACCAGTCTTAGATTTTTCTTTTTAGAAAGAACTTCCCGGGAGCCTTTCGTAAATCCGGGAGCCACAATGACCTCAAGAAACATTTTCTTCATTTCAAGAGCAGTCTCCTCGTCCACTTCCATATTGAATACCACGATTCCACCAAAAGCAGATTGCGGGTCTCCACTGAGAGCATTTATAAAAGCCTTTTTTGGTGTTTCAGCTATCGCAGCACCGCAGGGATTCTGATGTTTTATTATTGCACAGAATGGTTCGTGAAAGTCCATGGCAAGTTCCCAGGCACTTGATATATCGGCTATATTGTTGAAGGAGAGTTTTTTCCCCTGAAGAACCTCTACCTCTTTCCATATAGAAGTGGGAGTTACATAGAATGCTCCCATCTGGTGAGGATTTTCTCCGTATCTAAGCTTTTCGTAGAGTGTAAAAGGGAAATTTATGTGAAAGGGGAAAAGTTCTTCGTTAAACCTGGAAAATATCATTGCATCGTAAAAAGAAGTTATGGAAAAAGCCTTTGCCGCCAGTTTCCTTCTGGTTTCTTCTGTTGTATCTCCGTATTTCTGTATTTCCTCGAGAACGGGTAGATAATCATCGGGATGTATTACAACAGTCACCCATTTGAAATTCTTTGCCGCTGCCCTTACAAGGGCAACTCCTCCTATATCAATTTTTTCTATGAGTTCATCCTCGCTTTCTCCTTTCAACAGTCCCGACCCAAAGGGATAGAGGTTAACTGCCACAAGGTCAAACAAAGGGAGACCGAGCTTTTCCATTTCTTCTTTGTCTACATCTCTTCTTGCCAGTATTCCGGCAAAAACAGAAGGGTGAAGTGTTTTTACACGACCACCGAGTAATTCGGTAAATCCCGTAAGTTTATCCAGTTTTTTTACGTTTAAACCCTCACCTTTGAGAAAAGAGAAAGTTCCTCCCGTTGAATAAACTTCCCATCCCTCTTTTAAAAGACCGTGGACAAAACTTTCCACACCTCTTTTTTCATACACAGATACCAAAGCTCTTTTCATTTTTCCTCCCTTATCTCCACTGCTTTTTTCTCAACAAAACCGTTATATCTTGGCTGGTAATGATATAAAGGCATATTAAAAGGAAGTTCTTTCCATAGATAAACCACCTCGTTTTTTCCAAGAAACTTTTTTGTCAGAACAAGACAGTCTCTTCCAAGATATTTTTCTTCCCCTTTTACGCTGAATCCAATTTTTTTGTATATCTTCACCAGTCCCTCAAAATCCGACGCTTTTCTCACTTTTTTCCTGTTTGCCCTTTTGAATACTTCATCAGGAACCTTTACCCTCTGGCCATTTATAAGTCTGTAGCCTTTCCCATGGTAGTAGTCCATGTGGATTAAGGTTCTTCCAGGAATATATTCTCCGCCGTCGCCCCTTGAAAGTTCGGATTCCATTTCCCATATCCAGCCATAGTCAAGAAGCCGCTCTGTAGAAATTCCTTCTGCAATTCCCGAGATTTTGTATTTAATCTCCAGAATTCTCCACTGAACCAGCTTGCTTTTGCACGAAACAAATAGTAAAGGGACGAGCAGGAATACTGGAAAAAACTTCCTCATAGATTATTTTTAACAGAAAGAGACTCATTAATCAAGATAATGCAGAGAATGAAAACATTATGGAGCAGGAATTTTTTAGCAGGTGAGGTGGAAAGCTCCGCACACTTTTTTGCCTTCGCTTATGAATTTGTTAAATTTCTCTACTGCACGGGCTGTTTTTTCTGCTATTAGCTCTATCCCGAGCTCCTTGAGTTTTTCTTCCACTTCTTTGTCTATTTTCATAAAGCCATAAGCTCCCCTTCCTACAACAAGGACCTCTGGATTATATTCAATTATATCAGCAATATCGTCAACATAGAGATGATGTCCTTCTTTTCTCCACCAGTTTTCCTTTATTTTGTCCGGAAAAACTTTCAGGTCCTTTGTATAAGTTTTACCTCCTATAACCATTTTTCCGAAGGAGTAATCTTCTATCCTCATGTTAGAATTTTACTATAAAAATGAGAATAAGAGTTTTAACAGGTGCAGGAATTTCAGCAGAGAGTGGAATACCCACCTTCAGAGGGAAAGACGGACTGTGGAAGGGGTTCAGAGCAGAGGACCTTGCAACTCCGCAGGCATTTTCGAAGAACCCTATAAAAGTTTGGGAGTGGTACTGCTGGAGGAGGCAAATAATAGGTCAAGCAGAACCTAATGAGGCACATAAATTGCTTGCAGACTGGGAACGTAGTCATGACCTCTGGATAATTACCCAGAATGTGGACGGACTCCATCAAAGGGCAGGCTCAAAAAACGTTATAGAACTACACGGTAATATATGGAGACTGAGATGCACCGCCTGTGGCAAAGTGTGGGAGGATGAAAAAGCCTGTTCAAAAATACCTCCCAGATGTGAATGCGGTGCAATAGCAAGGCCAGATGTGGTGTGGTTTGGAGAGGCTCTTCCCTCAGAGGCTATCAGGAAGAGCTATGAACTTGCAGGTGATGCTGAGATTTTTATAGTTGTGGGAACCTCCGGGGTCGTTCAACCAGCTGCGAATCTTCCATTTGTGGCAAAGAGTTTTGGAGCCAGGATTTATGTGGTTAATCCTCAACCTACGATACATACGGAAATAGCTGACCTTTTCCTTCAAACATCAGCAAGCGAAGGATTAAGGAGGATAGATGAGCTATTACAGAGTGAAGGACCTTCCTAAGAATCTCAGGCCCAGGGAAAGGTTGGAAAAAAATGGACCATCTTCTCTTTCGGACTTAGAACTCTTAGCAATTATTTTAAGAACTGGTGGAAAGGGGAAGTCAGCTATTGCCCTTGCAGAAGAAATATTGAAAAAAGCTGGTAGTCTTTCATCGCTTTCTTCATTTAGCTTTGAGAGAATTTCTTCCATAAAAAATGTGGGCAGAGCAAAAGCAGCTCAGATTGTTGCGGCCTTCGAGCTGGGGAGAAGAGCGGCCTTTGGGCCTGTGGATGGACTTAAAATAAAAAAACCTTCAGATGTTGTGGATTTTCTCAATGGATTTTACGGAAATTTAAAAGAAGAAGTATTCGGTGCCATTTATCTTAATCAGGCCAATAGAGTTTTAAAGAGTGAAATTCTCCACACAGGTGGAAGAAAATCTTCTATGGTTGATGTGGGTAAGCTCATGAGAAGAGCTCTTGAACTTTTTGCCACAAGGGTCATTGTTTTTCATAATCATCCATCTGGAGACCCAACTCCCTCGGGTGATGATATTAGAATAACCAATAAAATAAGAGATGCAGGGACTGTTCTTGACATTGAGCTTTTAGACCACATAATTATAGGTGGGAATAAATTTTACAGTTTTGCAGAAGGAGGGTAAAAATGGCAAAGGTAGAGTCTTATATCTTCAGGAACTATGACATAAGGGGAATCTTCCAGAAGGAGCTGAGAGAAGATTCAGTAGAACTAATAGGAAAAGCGATAGGAACTTATATAAAAAGAAGGGGAGGTAAAGAAATCGTCGTAGGAAGGGATGGAAGACTTTCTTCCCCTCAAATAAGGGATTGGCTTATTTCAGGGCTTTTAACCACAGGGATTAATGTAATAGATATAGGAATGGTTCCAACCCCTCTTACATATTTTGCAATTTACCACTGGAATAAGGATGGAGGGGTGATGATAACTGGTTCCCACAATCCTCCAGATTACAATGGGTTTAAAATACTATGTGGAAAGGAAACCCTATACGGTCCTGAGATAAAGTCACTTTATGAGATTATAGAAAGGAAAGATTTTGAAAAGGGAAAAGGCTCTGTGAAGGAAAGGGGCGTTATAAAAGAGTATCAACAGTTTGTTATATCTAATATAAAACAGAGCAGGCCCTTAAGGTTCATTGTAGATGGCGGTAACGGTGTTGGATGTTTCGTTGCAAAGGATATATTTAAAGAACTTGGTAACGATTTTGAAACACTTTACTGCGAGGTGGACGGTAATTTTCCAAATCATCATCCCGATCCCACTGTGCCAGAGAATATGAGAGACCTTCAGGACAGGGTGAAGAACTCAGGGTCTGATTTTGGTATTGCGTATGACGGGGATGCTGACAGACTGGGGATCGTTGACGATAAAGGACGGCTTCTTTTTGGTGATCAGATAGTGATGATACTTGCACGAGCAGTTCTTGAGAAAAACAAAGGGGCAAAAATAATATCCGATGTAAAGGCTTCAAAATTTCTTTTCGAAGAAATAAAAAGGCTTGGTGGTGTACCCATTATGTGGAAAACAGGACATTCCTTTATAAAGAAAAAGATGAAGGAAGAGGGAGCTCTCCTTGCCGGGGAAATGAGTGGTCACATATTCTTTGCCGACAGGTACTATGGATTTGATGATGCTATTTATTCTTCTGCCAGGTTTGTGGAGTATTTATCCAGCCTTGATAAAAAATTGTCCGAGATAGTTGATGCACTTCCTAAGGGTTTTTCCACTCCTGAAATAAGAGTTGAGGCAAAGGAGGAGACAAAATTTCAGGTAGTTGAGCAGGTAAAAAAGAAGCTTAAAGAACTTCACCCTGATTATCCTGTTATTGATATAGATGGAGTAAGAATTGAATATCCAGACGGTTGGGGGCTGGTGAGGGCGTCAAATACCCAGCCTGTTCTTGTGCTCCGATTTGAGGCTTCAAGCGAGGAGGCACTTTCCAGAATACGCAGAGAAGTGGAAGGTATAATCAAGGAGCTTCTTTGAATGCTCCCGGATTTTAATCCCTTTGGTGTTTTTTATCTTTATAT
>JAGHBF010000053.1 GCA_021161165.1 Candidatus Aminicenantota bacterium | reverse complement strand
TTGAGATTCAAGAGCTTGGGCTCAATCTCGGTGTTCTTACTCAGGTTTACAGTCCGGAGCAGAAACCGTCTGTAGTTATTTCGCAGATACCTGCTCCAGGAGAAACAATTTCAAAAGAGGGATATATTGACCTTTTGATTTCAAAACCCTATGAAGAAGCTTTTGTTATGCCAGATTTTATAGGAAAGGACTTCAGTTTGGTAGAAATTTCCCTTAAGGAAATGGGGTTTAAAGTGGCAACTCCAGAGTTCATTTACTATCCAGGATGGGAGGCAGGCATAATTGTTAAGCAGCTTCCCTTTCCGGGATACAAAATAACCAGGAATCAGGTGATCTCCTTTAAGGTGACAAAATGAGGAAAATAGCGCCATCCATTCTTTCAGCTTATCCGTTAAACCTTGAAGATCAGATCAGCAGAATAGAAAAAGAAACTGAAATACTCCATATTGATATAATGGATGGACATTTTGTTCCGAACCTAACCTTTGGTCCTCATTTTATTAAGGCATTAAAGAAGCGTTTTGATTCACTCTTGCTTGATGTTCATTTAATGGTCTACAGACCTGAAACAATAATGGAATGGTACCTCGAGGCAGGGGCAGACTGGGTTTCTTTTCATATAGAAGCTAACCCTCACCATCACAGATACCTGATGAAGATAAAGGAGTCAGGAGCTAAAGCAGGGCTTGCCCTTAATCCTACAACCTCACTGTGTTTACTGGAACCCGCGCTTCCCTATGTTGATTTTGTGCTTCTCCTTACCGTAAATCCTGGCTTTGGGGGACAGAAATTCATCCCCGAAGGACTGGAGAAAATAAGCCGGCTGAAGGAAATGAGGGAGAAGGGAGGTTATGACTTTCTTATTGAGGTTGATGGTGGAATAAAAAGCAGCAATATAAAGGAGATTTTCAGTGCTGGAACTGACATAGCTGTTGCTGGGAGTGCAGTTTTCCACGGAGATCCTCTTAAAAACCTTCTTGAGCTTAAAGAGGCAGCTTTATGAGAGCAGTTGTAACAGGAGCAGCAGGGTTTATAGGGTCGATTTTATGTGAGAGGTTACTTAAAGAGGGATGGAAGATTATAGGTGTTGATTGCTTCAGGGATTACTATAGCATTGAAATTAAGAAAAAAAACATTGCCAATTGCCTCAGAAGTTCCAATTTTACCCTTATCGAAGAGGACATCTCTATTTCATCATTGGATTTTATAAAAGAGGGAGATTTTATTTTCCATCTTGCTGCCCAGCCAGGGGTAAGAAAGAGCTGGGGAAGTGAGTTTCAGTATTATATTAATGATAATATAGTTTCAACACAGAGACTTCTTGAAAAGGTAAAAAAAATCAAAATATCAAAGTTTATATTTGCTTCCAGTTCTTCTGTTTATGGTCAGAGCAAAAGTTTTCCGTTAAGAGAGGATTCCCTTACTTTGCCTTTTTCCCCATATGGTGTAACAAAGCTCGCAGGAGAAAATCTTGCCATTCTTTATCATGGAAATTTCGGGGTCCCTGTCGTTAGTTTGAGATTTTTTACTGTGTTTGGGAGAAGACAAAGACCTGATATGGCTTTCCATAAAGCAATGAAGTCAATTATTACAGGGGAAGAATTTACTGTTTATGGGGACGGTACCCAGGTAAGGGATTTTACCCACGTGGATGATACCATTGAAGGGATAATTCTTGCAGCTGAAAGGGGTAAACCTGGCCATATATACAATCTCGGTTCAGAGAGAGAAATTACTCTTGTTGAGGCTCTCAATATTATAGAGAAAGTAACCGGGAAGAGAATAAAAATAAGAAAAATGCAATGGGCTAAGGGCGATGTTTCAAAAACCCTTGCCTCTATAGAAAAGGCAAGAAAGGAACTCGGGTATGGTCCAAAAAAAACAATGGAGGAAGGAATTGAAGAAGAGTGGAACTGGATTAAAGATATTTACAATAGCAATATTTAGCCTGCTAATACTGTCTTTTTGTGGGGAAAGAAATTCGAACCTTTTTCCTAAAAATGCCAGTGCTAGGGAAATGTATGAAATAGGAATGAAGCTTCTGAAAAAGAAAAAATACGAAAAAGCCAGGGTTGTATTTTCATCTTTGATTGAAAAACATCCCAAAGACAGATATACTCCCAGAGCAAAAATAGGTATAGCAGATTCCTATTTTAAGAAGGGAGATTTAGCTTCGTTAACCCTGGCATATAACGAATACAGGGAGTTTGTAACACTTTATCCTTATCATCCCAAGGCAGCGTATGCTCAGCTGATGATGGGTATGTGTTATTATAAGCAAATGAGAAAACCAGGCAGGGACCAGACTCCTACTCTTAAAGCCATTGAAGAGTTTAAAAAGGTGATAGAAAGGTATCCTGATAGTGAGGAAGCTAAAATTGCCAGGCAGAGACTAAAAGAATGCGAGGAAAGATATGCCACCCATCTTCTTGGAATTGCGAATTTTTATTTTAAGGTGAAAAAATGGCTCGGTGCTTATTGGCGGTATCAGGAGCTAATGAAAAAATACCCTGATTTTTCGAGAATAGACGAAGTTTATTATAAATTTGGAGTAAGTTCCTTTATGCTTGGGAAAACAGATGAAGTAAAGGCTTTTCTTTCAAAGGTAATAACAGATTTTCCCCGAAGTGAGTGGGCTTTAAAGGCCCGTGAATTTCTGGAATCAAATGAAAAAACAAAAAGGAGGAAGAAATAATGGAAGACCTTGAGAAAAAAATAATTGAAAAGCTTAAAACTATAATTGACCCAGAGGTTGGTTTAAGTTTGTATGACCTGGGACTTATATACAGCATAGATATAAGTGATGGAAATGTTCACATTAAGATGACTCTTACAGCCGTGGGATGTCCCTTACAGCAGAGTTTTATTTCACAGGTGCAGCATGCGATTTCTTCATTGGAAGGCGTAAAGAATGTTGAAGTAGAGCTCGTTTTCGATCCTCCATGGAATCCTTCCATGATGAGTGAGGAGGCAAAGAAGAAGTTCGGGATAGAATGAAGGTCCCTGATTCTCATGCTCATCTGACTGACAGGAAATTTAAAGAAGATATTCATCAGGTGATAGAAAGGGCGGTAAAAAGCGGGGTTTATCCAATAATGGTTCCCTCTTCTCCTGAAGAATTTCCCTTTGCTATTAAACTGAAGGAAAAATATGACATCATTCATATTGCCGCAGGGGTTCATCCTCATGAAGCGAGTTCCTGGGACAATAAAAAACAAACCCTTATAGAAAAAGCTGCTAAAATACGTCAAATTGTAGCTATTGGAGAAATAGGGCTTGATTACCACTATGATTTTTCTCCTCGAGAAACTCAGAAGGATGTTTTAAAAAAACAGCTGGATATAGCTGAAAGATTTTCTCTCCCGGTGATTATACATAGTAGGGAATCGGCAGAGGATCTGGCGAGAATTTTAGAAGAATTTGAAGTTGCAGGAGTTTTGCACAGCTTTTCTGAACAGCCATGGCTCGCTGATTTTGCGATAAAAAGGGGTTTTTTCATTTCCTTTTCCGGAATGATAACCTTCAAATGGGCGGATTTTATAAGAGATACTGCAAAAAGGGTTCCATTAAATAGAGTTCTTGTTGAAACGGACTCTCCTTATCTTGCACCTGTTCCCTACAGAGGTAAGAGAAATGAGCCTGCATATGTGATTAAGGTGGCTGAAAAAATTGCAGAATTAAGGGATTTAGAAAAGGAAGAACTTTTCAAAATACTTCGTATCAATTATTTTCGACTATTCGGAGGTAAAGATGGAGAGGTTGAGGAGAAAGATAAAGGAGATTGATGGAAGAGGTTACAAAGCCTACTCCTCACTGAGGGGAATATACAAATTTAGAGATTATGAACTCGAATTTTTGAGAATACAGGGTGACCCTTTTGCAACACCATCTGTGGTTAAACTCACCATAAAAAACCACGGATATTCAAAAAGATATACAGAGGGAGAAGCGCGAACTGCCACTGAGGATTTTATATATAGGAGACTTTGGAAGGCCTGTAATAGGGAATCGAAAAAGAGGGGGAGTGGAAATAGTGGAAATTTATCTGTCCCCGACCCTGGCCAGGTAGTATTGCAACGCTCAGCAGTTTCTCTCCGCAACGGAATTTTAACGGTAAAATTCTATGTTGGATTACCCGCAAATGGAAGGAGAATTCTTGGAAGTGAGGCCGAAGAAATTTTCTTCAAGAGAATCCCGAGAATTGCAAACAGGCTTTTCTATGGACTTCAGGACAAAACAAAACTGGAAAATCACGTAAAATTATTCGAATGTCAGCAGGAACTTAGAAAGAAACTAAAGGAACTTGGGCTGATTTCTTTTATAGGAGATGGTTCTGTGCTTCCAAGGGAGAGTGGTATAAGTGACCTGCCAATGAAGGGAGCAAAATTCTTTATTTCCCCCAGAAAACTTAAAAGGGAGATAGAACTTCCCTGTGGGAAAAAAATTACAGGGATGGGAATACCTGCAGGAATCACACTGATATCCGGGGGAGGATATCATGGAAAAACTACTCTTCTCGAAGCTATTCAATCTGGAATATATAACCACATAGAAGGAGATGGCAGGGAGTGGGTAATAACTATTGAAGACGCTCTTAAAATTAGAGCAGAGGATGGAAGGTCCATAAAAAATGTGGATATTTCCAATTTCATAAGAAACCTTCCAAGCGGTCTTGATACTAAGAACTTTTCTTCAGCAGATGCATCAGGTTCCACTTCTATGGCTGCAACAATCTCAGAAGCAATGGAAATAGGAGTTTCTCTGCTACTCATTGACGAAGATACTACAGCAACCAATTTTATGATAAAAGATGAAAGAATGGCAGAACTTATAAGAAAAGAGCCGATAATTCCTTTTGTTGAAAGAATTAAGGAAATGAAAGAAATGGGAATTTCAACAATCATAGTCGCAGGGGGAGCAGGAGAGTATCTTTCAGTGGCTGACCTTGTAATTGTAATGGAAGAATATCTTCCGGAGGACGAAACCGCTGAAGCTAAAAGAATAGTATCCCGTTATCCATCAAGTTTCAAAGGGGATTTTCCTCCGCTTAAAATGCCTGTAGAGAGAATTCCTGAACCTGAAAGTTTTTCTCCTTATTTTAGAGGGAAAGACAGGGTAAAAGTAAAAGGGAACACAATACTTTATGGCTCCGAAGAGATAGACACTCATTCCTTTGAGCAGATAAAATCGCAGTCTCAGCTTAAAACCATCGTGTATTCTTTGAGATATCTTTTTGATCTTCAGAGGAAGGAAAAAAGAAAACTGGCAGATCTTCTTTCAAAATGGGAAGAAGATGTCGAAAAAAGAGGCCTTGGACTTCTTTCAAAAATTTCTCCTTCCATGTTTTATGTAAGAAAATATGAGCTGGCCATGGCTATAAATCGTATGAGAAAGCTAAGGATAACAAGGGTAGAATAAACTGTGTTGGTGCGGTTGAAGATATCTCATTTTGAAACTAGAATATTAAAGTGAATGTGTTATATATTATTTCAAAGTCCCCTCTTGAGACAAGGGAACCATTTATCGGAATTTCACTTGCAGAAAAGGGAGATACAGTAGTATTTGTGGGAGATGGGGCGATAGTTAAGCAAACTGCACCCTGGGAATTCAGGAGAATTATGGAAGAGAAAGAAAAAGAGGGGGTGAAAATGCTTTTTTTAAAGGAGGACCTTGATTCACTCAGTATTGATTATAACGAAGACGAAGTGATAGATAGGCTTTCCTTTTTTGAGCTTATGCAAAGTTTTTCTGAAGTAATGCAATTTTAAAGGATATCGGATTTATATGAAAGACTTTTGGTTGAATAATAAATTTCTTCCTTATTTTCTGACGTTCAGTTAATCGTTGAAAAGAAATTGCATTTCTGTTCTGTTATTATTTTGAGTATTTTTGAAAAGTTTTCAGGTTCCTGATAACCAAGAAGGCGAGCCACTTCTTTTCCTGAAGCATCGAGGAAAATGAAGGTTGGTACTCCGAATATGCCGAATTTTTTAATATAATAAGAGGACTCAGGGGAATTTATATCAATTTTTACAAGAGCAAGATTCTTGCCCACACAATCCCTTTGAATAGCATTTATAACCGGAATCATGCTTCTGCAAACAGGACAATTTTTACTGTAAAATTCTATAAGTACAGGTTTGTTTTTAGGGATAAGAGTTAATTCGTCTGTCTGGAAGGGAGTTTGAAGAGATGGTTCTTCAGTTCCTGGAATAGTTTCCCCTGTTGCGCATTCTTCATTAAGCCCACATAAAGGGTTATTTTCTGGTGTTGTAATTTTGTTTTCCTGTTGTGCGCTACGGCTTGTAGTTATTTTTTCTACCTTGTTTTCTTTAATTAAAGTGGGTTCAAAAAAGGAGAGTTTGTTGATTATTAGAAGAACTCCCATAACAGCAAGAATTGCTCCCATTGTTTTTTCTATTGCAGGGATCCATTTTCTTGCCTTTTTAAAGAGTGCCATAAAAGGCTGAAAGAAAATCGCAAGCAAAATAAGAGGAATTGTAAATCCAATTGAATAAACCAGAAGATAAAATCCTCCCTGAGCAACGTTAGTTGTGGAAATCGCAGTGTAGGTAAGGATGGAACCAAGAACGGGTCCAAGGCAGGGAGACCATCCAAAGCCAAAGAAAAATCCTATTAGAAAAGAATTTAGTATTCTTATATTGGACTTTACAGTTTCAGGACCGAGCCTTTTTTCGTAGTCAAGGAAATTTACGTTTAAGTATCCAAGAAATTTAAGTCCAAAGAGGAAGATAAGCAATCCCCCGAGCTGTCGTAATATTTCCCTGTTTTTAACGAAAAACGAACCAAGAGCTGTTGCTGACATGCCCATTAACACAAAAACCACCATAAGTCCAAGACTGAAGGCCACACCATTAATGAAAAAAGACAGGCGTTTTCTTACATCATGTGCAATTTCTTCAGCCCCTTCTCCCACAAGCAAAGAGATATAAACGGGAAGCAGGGGAAAGATGCAGGGCGTAAAGAAGGTTAAAAATCCTGCAGTGAATGCGACTGTAATAGAAAAATCCATTTCTGCCTCTCCTATAATAAATTGATATGAATTTAATTATAACACAAAAGGTCTAAATTTATTGGACCGTATAAGTCTATAACATAGGTAAAATACCTGTTTTCTCACATCTTTTTCCGAACTTTTCCAATTAAATTTACAGGCTTTACAAGGGAGAATGAATTCTTCCTATAAATAGAATTGCCCCTGTTTTTCTATGAAGTATAAAGAAAATGAATGGGTGGTCTGCTTTAAATACTGGTATTTTCCCTGGCACCATAGAGGTCACCTTAAAACTTACTCCGGTGGTTGCTGTGGCTTCGGTTCCTTCTTCATCAAATTTTATAAAAGCCTGATGAATTACGTTCGATATATAAAGGTCTCTTTTTCCTGTAATTCCTGAAAAATTTGCCTCTTTTTTGAATGCAGTGATCATTCCCATATCTGACAGGACTGGAACCAGCTCATATCTTTCTTCCATCTCAAATCTCGGGATATATACCTTAACCTTTCTTTTGTGAATATTAACAATCCATTTATTTAATGAATCAAGAGATAGGTCTTTCTCAATAGATAATATCCCGTTTATCTGTCTTGGGAGCAAAATTATCATGGATAATTCATCGCCTGAGTAGGGAAGTTCCAGACACTGAACTTTTTTATTCTCAAAATAACCAAATTTATTCTTCTGATACATCATAGGAACTCTAATGGTTTTTTCAGCAGCAATAAAAAATTTATCTTCTTTTGTATTGTTCCTGTCAAACTTTAATTTCCAGAGCCCCCTGAAGTAAATAGCGGTTGTTATTATTAATCTGGTAAGATAGGAGACGTCTCCCTTTGTTAGAAGTTCCTTTATTTTTCCTGCTGTTTGTTTTTCTACCCATTTATTAATCGTTTCTCTCGCTTTTTCCGGTGAAGAGGAAAAGTCAACCTGAAACAGGATGTTTCCATAGAAGTTTTCTACAAGAGAGGCATAAGTCTTTAAAATTTCGAAATTTCTTTGTAACCACAGGGCAGTTGCAATTCTCAGGGTTGAAGAATCCCTATTTGCTTTTTTAAGGGTGCGTATCAGACAGGAAAGGTCCCTATGAAAATTTTTCTGTGGAAGGTAGAAGTTAAGAGCGGTTAACATTTCAGACTCAGTTTTTCCCCTTGCCCCTGCAAAAGCTAATGCCAGTGCTTGCGTTACATTAAAAGGAGAAATAAAAACATTTTCCTTTCTCTTAGTAGAAATTTCTGTGTAAAGTTTTAAAGCAAAGGAATTGTTTGAGTTCACAATATTTTTAAGCTCTGCTTTACAGCTCATAGGGGTTCTCTTTGTTGCATAAGTTGTTTTTAGGGTAAAAGCAAGAAAAAGAAGCAGGATGGTAATAAACCTTATTTTTCTTTTCTGCATGTTTCCCCTCCATAAGAAATCTCCTATTGAAAGTATAGCACTGAGAGTTAAAATATTCTTGGATATGAGGTTAAAAAATTACATAATGTTAACAGTTTTTTCAATTTCCTTCGCATATGTGGAGTCGGCTGTAGTGGTTTACCTGAGGAGTTTAGCTGGAAAGTTGATGGATATATTCCCGATGCCCTTTCTTTCTCCCATGATTTCAGCTATAGAACTCGGGAGGGAGGCTTCCACAATTTTAATTTTGATTGCTATTGGATATATTGCGGAGAAGACTCCAGTTAGAAGGTTTTATGCTTTTCTTTATGTCTTTGGACTATGGGACATTTTGTATTATGCGTGGCTGAAGATTTTTATCGGGTGGCCTCAGAGCATATTTGATTTTGATTTATTATTTCTAATACCTCTTCCCTGGATAGGTCCGGTGATTTCTCCTGTGTTAATTGCTTTAATTTTTTGTTTTACAGGAAGTCTTGTTCTTTTAAAAGAAGGTGAAGAATTCCATTTTAAATTAATTGATGGAATGATGGTTATTTTCGGAGGACTTATTTTAATCCTGAATTTTTTGCTTTCTTCTATAGAAATAGTGGCAATTTCTGGAGTAAAGGGATTGGAAAGCTTTCAACCTCATTCTTTTAACTGGGAAATTTATCTTGTGGGAATAATTCTTTTATTTTTGGGTCTTTTCCTTCCTGTTTTAAGATTTTATAAAGGCCTGAAAGTTAAACAGTAGTATCTTTCATAAATAAAGTGCTCCAGTTATGAGAAACATTTTCAGGAAATCCTGCGGTTTTCAGCAGTTTTACATATAAATCAAGGGGATTGGATGGTTTATCCTTAATTTCATAGCCCAGGGTTGAAATGGGAATCGGATAATCGCTTCCGAAAAACAACCTTTCTGCAGGAAAGTTATTCAGTATTTTTTTTATATAGGGTATTCTTGTTGGTGTAGCCAGCGCTGATACATCTGCATACAGATTCCATCCTCTCTTTTCTCTTTCATTAAAAAGTTCTATGAGATTTAAGAAATGCTTTTCATATGGTGCATCAAATACCCAGAAATATGGAGTTGCACAGTGAGCTGCAATTATTATGACCCCTTCATCAAGAGCTGAAACTAAATATTTCGGGTCGTTATATTCATTAAATTTTTTGTCGCTGGTTGGAATTGCGTATTCAGGACCCGTGTGTATAAGAACTGGAAGTCTGAGTTCAGCTATCTTTTTCCAGTATTTTACAAGAATTTCAGAGGCGGGATTGAACATCTGTGATGAGGGTATAAGTTTTATCAGAGAAGCTCCTTCTTCCTTAGCCTTTTCCAGAAGTTCAATGGCATCCTTTCGGTAGGGGTGTATTGAATACCCTTTTAATATCCTGTCGTTGGAAGATGACAATTCTTTTATTAACTCGTTTGAAACGAATAGATTTGTAAGGTCTTTTTTGAGATTCCCATTTTCATCGTAAACTTCGTCCATGGCAAGCAGGACAACTTTTTCCACTTCATTTGAAGAATTAATTATGTTTTCCAGATGGGAGACTATTTTTTCCTCTGTTATTGGCTGGAAAAGGTGTCCTATCATTGCTTTCA
>JAGHBF010000161.1 GCA_021161165.1 Candidatus Aminicenantota bacterium | reverse complement strand
GCAGGAACGAAGGCTCATTTACAAATATGATGAAGGATCCCTGTATCTTCTCTCGTTTGGCCCCAGAGAGGGGATTTACGAATAAACGCAATGCGTCTATGCGTCTGCGCGTAAGTGCGAATACGCGTCAACGCGAGAACGCGAATACCCGTACACGCGAAAACGCAATCAGGATATATCCTGCTGGACTTTCTTTTCCAGTTCCCTTGCTTTCTTTTCTACCCTTTTAAGAATTTCTCCTGCCTCTTTCTTTATCCTTTCCACGAAGTCCTTATCCTGTATGGATTGGAGATTTATTAGAACGTTCAGGTAAGCTTCCCTTGCGGCAGCATCTGCCATTATTGCTGCCCCTCCTGCGTCGGATATGGAATTGGGATTTCCTTTGTTTATCACCTCTTCAGCAAGTTCGAGCAGTTCCTCTGTCTTCTTGAGGGTATCAAGGGGAACCAGTGTGGCTTCCTTCGTGGCTTCCTCGATCTTTTTGTCCCTTTCAGGGTCCTTCTTTGAAATTTTAAAGGCATCCATAAGTTTATTGAAGGCGTCGGTGTCCTTGTCTATAAGTGAGAGGAATTCATCCTTCAATGCCTGAGCCTTAACACCGACTTCTTCTATTTCCTTCCATACATTTTCAAAGCCCTTCTTTCCAAAGGTGAGATTGGAAACCATGGCGGATAATGCAGCAGAAAGGGCACCGCTGAGAGCTGCCACAGAACCTCCACCAGGGGCGGGTGATTGTGATGCCAGTTCGTTGAGGAAATCCCTTACTCTCATCTTCCATAGCCTTTGCTTTTCCTTTTCCAGTTTGAGTTCGATTATTTTTTCATCTGGCTCAAATTTGTAAAGCTGTGAAAGACCCATGGAAAGGTCAGCTATATGGATGAGCTCCTCTTCTGAAACTGCTGTGGAACGGCCCTGTTTTTCCAGGAAGTACTTTCCAGCTTCAACTATGGCTGCCTTTGGAACGAGCCCAACAATTTCGGAACCTGTAACTCTTAACCCCAGTTTCTGTGCCTCTTCTACGCATGCTTCGAATACCTTATGAAGAGGAGTTATTTTGTAATTTATAAGATTGATAGAGACCTGGGCCTGACCGTATTCGTCTATGTACCAGCCAATTGCCCTCACTGCCTTGAGTTTTCCAGGGACCCTTACTTTGTTTCCATTTTCATCTCTGACTATTTTGCCGTTTTCATCCCTCTTGAAGCGTCCCTTTTCCCTGATGTTTAGAGCAATTTCGTGGGCGAGTTTCTTGTCCCTGGTGTTAAGGTTTACGTTGTAGGCGATGAGAAATTCCCTTGCCCCTATAACTGTAGCTCCAGTCCTTGCCACGTGTTCGTTAAACTCCGCGGGACCAAAGTCAGGTTTCCATTTTGGATCAACCAGTTTTTTAGGAAGTGCTTCGTATTCTCCTTCCCTTATATTAGCGAGACTTCTTCTTTCCTCTGTCCTGGCTGCGTTTTCGTAAAGATAAACCGGTATTCCCAGCTCTTCTCCCACCCTTTTTCCAAGCCTTTCTGCCAGCTCTGCACATTCTTCCATGGTTATTCCGCTTACAGGGACAAATGGAACAACGTCGGCAGCACCCATCCTTGGATGTTCCCCATGGTGTTTTCTCATATCTATAAGTTCAGAGGCAGTCTTTATAGCTCTGAAGGCTGCCTCCACCACAGAATCGGGGTCCCCTACAAAGGTATAAACAGTCCTGTTTGTGGCTTCTCCAGGGTCAACGTCAAGCAACATGACCCCTTCTACACTTTTCACAGCTTCGGCTATTTTGTTTATAACCTCTTTGTTTCTTCCCTCACTAAAATTAGGAACGCATTCTACTATTTTATCCATGATAACCTCCCTTTATTAGAATGGATAGGATACCAAAAACAAAGGCTTATTTTCAAGCCCTTTCGAAGTAAGCTCCCCCTGAAGGAGAGGAAAAGAAAACTTCAGCTTCAATGCTGAACTTTTTTCTGTAAGCATTTTTTATGGTATTTTCGAAATCTAACCGATGATTTTTCTGAATAAGGGCTACAATTGACCCTCCAAAGCCTGCTCCTGTAAGTCTTGCGCCATGAACGTATGGAAGAGAAGATGCAACATCCACAAGAAAATCCAGCTCCGGAAGAGAAACTTCAAAATCCTCAGTAAGGCTCTGATGGGCAAGTTTCATTGTTTTTTCTATCATGCACGCATCGTTTTTGAGAAGGTATTCTTTCATTTCAAAAACTCTTCTGTTTTCAGATATTACGTGCATTGCTCTTTTATAGATTCTTTCATTCATAAGTTTTCTAGCTTCAAATAGCATATCTTCTGTTACATCCCGCAAGCTTTTTACCTCAGGAAACAATTTTTTTATTGCTTTTACCGCTTCTTCACATTCCTCTTTTCTTCTGTTGTATTGAGAGGAAGTAAGCTCCCTTTTTATTCCGGAATTAACTACCGCTATTTCCCAGAAAAAAGGGAAAGGCACATATTCATATTCCATTGTTCTTGTATCCAGAAATATAAGATGGTCTTTTTTGCCAAAAACTGAAACGAACTGATCCATTATTCCACATTTTAGTCCAGCAAACTCATTTTCAGCATGATGGGCTATTTTTACAATTTCCGTGGGTTCAATTTTAAGGTTAAATAATCCTGAAACGAGGAAAATAAATGAAATTTCAAAAGCGGCTGATGAACTTAGTCCTGCCCCTATAGGTATGTTTGATAGAACAATTCCATCTATTCCAGAACTTGGTAAGAAAGGCAGAAAATTCAAAATACCCCTGAGATAATCAGAGAAATCCCCCTTCCTTTCACGGGAATGTTCAATTTCCCAGCTGTCTTCTTTTTTAAGATTGAGGGAGAATATTCTTATTTTTTTGTCACGATTTTTTGCCCCCGCGAAGTATGTTCCCTGTTCCAGGGCAGCTGGCATAACAAAACCTTCGTTGTAATCTGTATGCTCTCCTATTATGTTTACCCTTCCAGGGGCAAAGGAGATTATTTCGGGATTTTTGCCATATTTATCCCTGAATGCTTCTCTGACTTTATCCTTCATATTCATGTCCACCTTCAATTTTTGCATAGGACAACTTCGTGCCACTGGGAATTTTTGCATTCTTTAAATAAACAAAGGGTCCAATTTCGCAATTTTTTCCTATTTCGGTATTTTCTCCTAAATAGGTGCAGGGATGTATCACTGTGTCTTTACCTATACGAACATTAAATTCAACGGTTATAGTTTCCTTTCCGAAAAAGGTAACTCCTGTTTCCTCCAGGGCATTTATGTTTTTCATTGAGAAGTATTTAGCTGCTTCAGAGAGATCAGCCCTTGAATTTATCCCCTTGGTAAGGAGCGGGTCGTCAATTTTCAAAGCGAGGGTTTTTAAACCTGCATTATATGCAATTTCCACTATATCTGTCAGGTAGTACTCACCCTTTTTCTGATTGATATCAATTTTATGGAGAAGGGGTGCTATTTTTTCCCATGTAAAGCAGTAATAAGAAGAGTTAACTTCCTTTATCTTTTTTTCTTCCTCTGAGGCATCTATTTCTTCCACTACTTTTTTAACAAAACCTTTTTCATCCTTAATTATCCTTCCATAAGCAGGTGGATTTTCAAAAACCGAAGAAATTAAAGTAAGAGCTGCTTTATTTTCACGGTGGAAATTCAGAAGTTTTTTTAAAATTTCTCCGCTGATGTATGGGGAATCACCTACTATTACGAATGTTTCACCAGTAAAGCCCTCAAGTAATGGTTCCGCCTGCCAGACAGCGTGAGCTGTTCCAAGAGCCTCCTTCTGTAAGACGTAATCCACCCTATCTCTGAGGAGGGATTTGATTTCTTTTTGATTGTGAGGCCCAACAACAAGTATGATTTTTTCCGCTTCTACGTTCTCTGCTGCTTCTACAGGGAACCGTATGAGTTCTCTACCAAGGATTTTATGGAGCAACTTGTTCTTTTTCGAGTGCATACGGGTTCCCTTTCCCCCAGCAAGAATAATAACTGCAGTTTTTCTATCCATAGAAATGAGAATAAAATTTCAGTTCCCATATGTCAAGTCAGAGGCCAAGAGAAGAAATAATGTCAGCTTTACCAGCAGGGAAAGATTTTTATTTATTTCTTACGGAGCTTTATCCTTATTGGATTTCCTTTAAATTCCCATTTTTCTCTAATCTTTCTCTCTATAAATCTCCTGTAAATTTCTTCAAGTTTTATTTTCCTGTTAGCAAACAGCACAAAAGTTGGGGGAAGAATTCCTGTCTGTGCTGCATAGAAAAATTTTACTTCTTCACCTCTTTCAGTTTTAGGTGGGGTAGAACGGAGAATTGGTAAAAGGTAGCGGTTCAGCTCAGAGGTTTTTATCCTTTTCTGTCCTTCTTTGTAAACAGACTCAATTTCTTCCATTATGTTTGAAATTCTTCTACCGGTGAGAGCCGAAACAAAAAGGATAGGGGCAAATGAAACAAATTTCAGCTTTTCAATATAATCCTGCCTTATTTTGAAATATTTTGCTGTGTCTGCTTTAATAAGGTCCCATTTGTTAACCACTAACACCATAGGTTTTCCTTCCTCTGAAACCGTCTGAGCTATTTTCGCATCATAATGAGTTGGGCCATCAGTGGCATCCATGACTATGAGGCATACATCAGCCTGTTTTATTGCTTTTTTCGCTTTTATTATCCCAGCTGCTTCAAGGGAATCCCTTGTCCTTGAGAGTTTTCTTATCCCTGCTGTATCCAGGAGACGGTATTTTTCCCCCCTGAATTTGATTTCTACATCTATAACATCCCTGGTGGTTCCTGGTTTTTCGTCAACTATAATCCTTTCCTTCCCTGCCAGACGATTTACTATGGAAGATTTGCCCACGTTTGGTCTGCCGAGGATCAGAATTTTGAGTGCCTCAACTTCAGGACATGGTCTTTCAGGAATAATTGAAATGACAAGGTCCATAAGGTCAGTCAATCCGTGATTGTGTTCGGCAGAAACAGGGATAACTTTTTCAAAGCCCAGGGAGTAATAGGGTGTTAAATCGAATTTTTTTCTTGCATCCACTTTGTTAACCACAAGGATGGTTTGTTTACCCATTTTTTTCAGCCTTCTGGCAACCTCTTCTTCCCAAGGAAGAGGAAGTCTTGTTCCATCCACAACAAATAGGACTAAGTCTCCTTTTTCAGCAAATTCCAATGCTTTTTCCGTAACCTTTTCGTTTAAGGGTTCGGATGGATTCTCAAAAATACCCCCTGTATCGATGATTTCAAAGCAGTGGTTCTCCCATTCTCCAATATCGGATATGGCATCCCTTGTCATTCCAGGTTTCCTGTGAACCAGGGCTTTTTTTTGCCTCAATATTTTATTGAACAGGGTGGATTTCCCCACATTCGGGAGACCTATTATTACAACTGAGGGTAAAGGCATTTCAAAGGTCCATGATTCCTCTGGCGTCGATGTTTTTGAGGTTTACCCCCGGCGCGATTCTTTTTATTAGACCTGTCAAAACCTTCCCCGGGCCAATTTCAACAAATTCATTCACCCCATCTTTTACCATTCTTTCAACCGATTGAGTCCAGAGTACAGGGGAAGAAATCTGTACTCTGAGGGCTTCCATTGCTTCTTTTGCTGAACTTACAGGCCTTGCCCATGCATTTACATATACCGGAAATTCAGGGTCCGAAAATTCCCTTGACTTCATCTCTTCCCACAGTTTTTCTTCTACTTCCTTCATAAAACTTGAATGGAATGGTGCGGATACTTTTAAATATACTTTTCTTTTTGCTGTAATTCGCTCTTCTGCCTCTTTGAGGGCTTCCATTTTTCCTGAGATGACTATCTGGCCAGGATTATTGTAATTGGCTATTTCCACACCATCTATTTCCGAAACTACCTTTTCTATTTCTTCTATGTTGCCTCCCAGGATTGCCAGCATGCCTCCAAATCCAGGGGGTGCTGCTTCATTCATAAATTCTCCCCTTTTCCTTACTAAATATACTCCGTCTTCAAATCTCAGGGTTCCTGCCGCAACAAAGGCTGTCCACTCTCCAAGGCTGTGTCCTGCGGCACAATCAGGTTTTTCACCTAAAAGTGCATATATGGCATAGCTTATTGTGAGAAGAGCTGGTTGAGCATTGGATGTTTTTGTCAGTTCTTCCTCTGGACCTTCAAAAATTATTTTTGTAAGCTTCACGCCCAGAACCTCATCAGCTTTTTTGAATATTTCCCTCGCTTTTGAGCTATATTCGTATAATTCCTTTCCCATACCCACGAATTGACTTCCCTGTCCTGGAAAGACAAAGCATCTCATTTTTTTCCCTCCAGTACAGGATAATCACCATTAAAACATGCATAACAAAAGTTCTCAGGGCTGTCCAGGACTTCTTGAAGTTCTTCCACTGTCAGGTACATAAGAGAATCCGCCTCTATAAATTTCCTTATTTCTTCTATATTCATTTTGTTGGCAATAAGTTCTTCATATGTGGGAGTGTCAATCCCATAATAGCACGGAAATTTTACAGGAGGAGAGGCAATCCTAACATGGACTTCTTTTGCACCTGCTCCCTTTATCATCCTTACAATTTTTCTTATAGTGGTTCCTCTCACAATGGAATCATCCACAAGAATTATTTTTTTACCGTGGAAAAATCTGTATAAAGGATTGAATTTTTGCCTTACCGATTCATCACGAATGCTCTGGGATGGTTTTATAAAGGTTCTGCCAATGTAATGACTTCTTATTAACCCGAAACAAAGTGGAATTCCAGTTTTTTTGGAATATCCTAATGCCATAAAGTTAGAAGAATCGGGAACAGGAACCACAGCATCAGCCTTTATATTATCTTTTTCTGCTAATTTTTCCCCAAGCTGCATCCTTTTTTCATGTACGAACTGTCTATATTGATAACTATCAGGCCTTGCAAAATATATAATTTCAAATGAACAGTGGGCTGGGGTTTTCCTGCCCTTTCTCAGCACTTCTTCATCATATTTGACAGATTCCGCGCCTTCCTGAGAAATTATAAGCAGTTCGGCAGGTTCAACCTCTCTCCATTCTTTTGCCCTTATTATATCCATGGCAACACTTTCCGAGCCGATAGCAAAACCACCTTCCGTTCTACCAAAAATCATCGGCCTGAAGCCCCATGGATCTCTGAAGGCGTATATTCTGTTCTTGGTAAGGAAAAGAGCAGAATAGGCTCCTTTAACCTCTTCCATTATTTCCTTTACCGCATCTATTATCTTTTTCCCTTCCCTTTCTAATTTGTAAACCAGCATTTTGCCGATGAGTTCTCCGTCATTGTCAGAATGGAAGAATATTTGTTTTTTCTCGTATTCTTTCCTTAAAGTCTTATAATTTACAATATCTCCATTACTGGCAAAGGCATAGGCCGGACCGTTGAGGGTCTCGATCAGGTGAGGCTGAGAATTTGCAAGGTTCGGAGTTCCTCTTGTGGGATATCTCACATGGCCTATGGCAGCAAATCCATCCAGCTTTTCGATTCTCTCCTGGTATAGGACTTCTTTTACATACCCCATTTCTTTGATAAGGGTTAGTTTTTCTCCATCGCTGACAGCTATTCCGCAGCTTTCCTGACCCCTATGCTGAAGAATAAAAAGCCCGAGGGCTGTAATTTCCGAAGCCTTCTCTTTTCCTATATAACCAAAAATTCCACACATTTATAGCCTCTTTTTCATTGTAATTATATTTCCATTATTAAACTCATATATTATCTCATCCATTATTTGATGTGCAAGATATATACCTCTTCCCCTCTGGGCCAGAAGATTTTTAGGGATTTCTTTGTAGGAATAAAAGTCAAACTTTTCTCCCTGGTCTTTTACTGTAAAAGTTATCGCTTCATTTATTTCCGCTTCGATGTGAACCATTTTGTCAGGGTCTTCTCTGTTTCCATGAATTATGCTATTTGTCAGGATCTCTCTAAGTGCAAGAAAAATCTTCCAGTTTTTTTCTGTGTCTATTCCATAGCTTTTTATAAACCCTTCTATTACCTCCATTATGAGATTCATGAGTTTAATCTGGGAAGAAAAAGAAAGTTTAAATTTCATCCCGTCCGTATCCATTTTATCAATTCAGGTATTGTAGGCTTTTTCCCGGTATGGAGCATCCCGATTCTGAATATTTTAGAAGCAATCCAGACAGAGACGATGGATGTAAGAACGACCAGCATAACCGATGCTACAATTTCCATGGGGGAAATGGATGAAATTATGCTTCTCATCATCATAAAAAAGGGAGCGGAATAAGGGAAGTAAGAGAAAAATATAGTCAACCAGCTCTCCGGGGTCATCATTAGCACAAAACTTATGGCAAAGGGCAATGTTATTATCATCATTATTGGGCCCATTAAATGTTGAGCATCCTCTTCTGTTTCTACAATGGAGCCTATGGTAAGGAATATAGTTGAATACAGGAAAAATCCTGTGAAGAAGAATAACAAGAAAAGGAGAAACTTTGAAAAGAAAGCGGAGATATTAAAAGATGGAAAATAGGAGGATGCATAGAAATATCCTATCAAACCGAGCCCCAGCCAGAAGAAAAGTTGCAGTATTCCTGCAATTCCAACTCCGAGCAATTTACCCATGAATATTTGATAAGGTGGTGCAGAAGAGTATAGCACTTCTACAATCCTTGACCTTTTGTCTTCTATAACCCTTCTGAGAAGGATCTGTCCGTATCCTACAAGTCCAAAGAAAAGTAACATTGAAAAAATCATATACAGGGTAAAGACCGATTCCATTGATTCTTTTTTTATCTCTCCTTTTTCCACCTTGAGTATTTTTAAGTTTGTTCCCTTTAGTATTTCTTCCAGTATGTTTTCCTCTAAATTCAGTTTCTTTAACAGATAGAGTTCGGTAATCCTGTTTAGCCTTGTACGGACCATGGTTTGGAAAACAGTATCTGCAACATTTCTCATATAAAGAGTTGCTTTTCTTGTTTTAAAGAAGTCATCTTCAATAATAAGAATTCCATCCAGTTTCTTGCTGGCAATAAGAGATTTCCCCTCATCAATATTTTTAAGTGATTGTATTTTTATTTTTATGCTTTTTTCATCAAAATTGAACTTCCCTTTCTTTTGCTTTTTCTCAAGGGTGGAGTTGGAGTACTCTTTCTGGAATTCCTGTATAACAATACCGGTTTTGTCTATCATTCCAAGAGTTCGTTCCTTCTGAGAGAGAGCCCCAATTAGCACAGGAAAAGCTGCATAAAGAATAATAAAAACAGGTGTAAGTATAGTGGAAATTATGAACCATTTTTTTTGAACAACACGCTTTAATTCAAATCCTGTTATTATTAAGGTTTTCACTTTCTCCTCCTACAAGGGTGAAGTAAATTTGACTGAGGGTTGGTTCTGTCCTTTCTGCCCGCAGTATCTTAACCCTGTCAACAAGCTCCTTGAGTACCTCGTTCAGTTCCATATCAGTTTCTATTTCCGCAAATCTTCCATATAACCTTAATGAAGAGTGAGGGAGATTTTTCAATTCTTCGCCATCTCCTTCGAACTCAATTTTTATCGTTCTTTTACCATAATCGGCCTTTATCCGAGAAAGTTTGCCATCCACCACCTTTTTTCCCTTAGATATAAGGGCAACGAAGTCACACATTTTTTCTGCCTGTTCCAGTATGTGGGTCGAAAAAATAACGGTTTTCCCTCTGGCTTTTTCCTCCAATATCAAATTTCTTAGAAGTTCCGAATTAATGGGGTCCAGTCCGGAAAACGGTTCATCAAGAATGAGAATTTCAGGGTCATGCACCAGTGTAGAAATAAATTGTAATTTTTGTTGCATTCCCTTGGAGAGCTCTTCTATTTTTGAATAGGCTCTATCGGCGAGGTCAAATTTTTCCATAAGTTCAAGTGCTCTTTCTTTTGCTTTCCTT
The DNA here is from genome assembly GCA_021161165.1 of Candidatus Aminicenantota bacterium. Taxonomy (GTDB): domain Bacteria; phylum Acidobacteriota; class Aminicenantia; order S016-38; family S016-38; genus S016-38. The sequence goes on along the minus strand of JAGHBF010000161.1, from coordinate 422 downwards.
TTATTCAATCCCTTGAGCTGTGCAAGATAGATAAGCACCTCTATGGCTTTTTCTTTCTGGTAAAGGCCTCTCTCTTCTGGAAGATAACCCACCCGGTTTAAAACTCCAAGGTCAACTTTTCTGTTTCCGAAGAGCACCTCTCCTTTATCGGGCTCTATGATATTAAGGATTATTCTAAGGGTAGTTGTCTTTCCTGCTCCGTTGGGTCCCAGAATTCCGTAAATTACGCCTGGAGGGATTTCCAGAGAAAGGTTATCCACAGCTTTGATACTATCGAAGTTTTTTGAGATATTCCGTATCTCTATCATTTTTTCCCCTTTGAAAAAATCATTTTATCAGGATTGGAAGTCTTTTACAAATAAGAGGAGGAATTAAAAATTTTTATAAAAAATGTTGAAAAAAATTTTTTGTGTAATTATAAT
>JAGHBF010000135.1 GCA_021161165.1 Candidatus Aminicenantota bacterium | reverse complement strand
TCAAATGGGAAACCTGTTTCCAGAGTTATTATTTCTCCCTTGAAAGCTTTATACAGACCTGCTTTTTGTGAGGTCCAGCGGTAGTTGTTTTCAAGCTGATGAAATCCGTAATCGTAATAAGTTCCCTTTTTAATTGACCAGGTTGCGGGGTGAAGGGAATTAAAGCTGAAAATTTCTCCAGCAATAAACAGTAAAAATGCAGGGATAACGAACTTCAGAGGCAATTTCAATTTTGTTGGTTTTATCCCTGCGAGTACAATCCAGAAAATAATCATAACTTCGGGATTCCATATTCCATTATTGAAGAGAAAAACAAAAAGAATTAAATAAAAAACGTTTCTCTGAGGAGAAGCTCTTCCAGCAGCAAAAGGTAATAAGAAGAGAAGGAAGAAAAGACCTCCTGTTATTCCGTTTTCTACAGTGTTGGAAAGATAAACAGAAGGAACTATATCAAAGGAGCGTCCAAATTTATATTTGGAATAAAAGAGAAAATTTCCCGCTCCTATTCCTGATATCGGAAATTCTTTGATTCCTGTTAAGGCCATCTTTGTAAGTTTTATTCTTCCTGTTAAAGCGAAATCAAGATTCTTTCTTTTCCATTTAAAAATAGCATTATAATTCTTTTCGAGTCGCCTCTTTAAATGTGGAAAAAAGGGTATAGATAAGAGCAGGGTTGATAAAATGATAATAACCCTCAGCTTTTTGCTTACCCTTCCTGAAAAGAGAATAAAAACCAATGAAATAAACACGAAAATCAACCCTGTTTTTGAGTTTGAAAGGAGTATCATAAGGAGTGGTGGAATTGCAAAGGAAATGTCCTTTTTGTCTTCTATATAAAAGACAATAAGTGCAAAGATTATTCCTGAAAATGTTCCTGCTGCATTAGGGTCAGAGAAGGTTCCATTAAATCTTATATTATTTTCCCATCCTGCTATGGGAGTCATGAATTTGAATCCTGCCCATTGAAGAAGGCCAATAAGTGTTGATATAAATATACCCCCGGAAATAAATTTTAAAGCTTTTTTAAAATTTATGCTTTCAAATAAATAGAATGCGAGGAACCCCACGGAATATAAAGCAAGGGTAATGAAGGGAAAGAAAATTCCGAAAGATAATCTGGGACCACCTGTTGTTACAGGAGTGTCTTTCAAAAAGGCAAGTTTGGATAGGGAAATATTGGACCATCGGAGAAGCAAGAAAAACGCAGAAGTCCATAAAAATAGCAGAAAAGGTCCATAAGCCGGAGGTAGTTTAAAGTTTTTCCACGAGGGAATAGTTCCCAGAAATAGGCCAGCGAGTAAAAAGAGGGAAGGGGCAAAATAATTGTATGGGAGACCCGATTTAATAAAAAAGGGAAGAGCATTAACTATTGGAAGCAAGAACGCAAAAATATATGCCCGTTCCCTTTTGGCCAGGGAAAGCAGTAACCCAAGAATAAATAATAAAAATGAAAGCCAGAAGCTTCCGACCCTTGAAGTCGTAAGCAATAACAAAATTATTGAAAGATAGGAGAGCGCTACCATAAAAGTAATTTTAACAGTTACTGATGTAATTTTGAAAAATGAGGGGGAGAACGTGTGTTCACAATTGTTAAATTGATTGTGCTTCTTTTGGGTGGGGGAATTTTAGCGGTAATAATTTTTCCGAATGTTTAATATATAAAAAGGTAATTGGATTTTTGGATGGAAAGCAGCGGCTATTGATTGCACTTCCTATAGAGGATAGGATTAGATAAAAGAATTCATTGAGGGATATTATGCAGTATAATTTCTCTGATGTACAAATACAGAGAAATTCTTAATACCATATCTAAACATATTTCAGAGGGGACAGAATTTTTGCCGGACTTAGCCCTTGAAGTAGCGAATTTTCAACTATCAAATAATGAAGTTTACAGAAAATTTTGTATGAAATTTGGAATAAGTAGTTTCAGAAAAATTGAGGAATTAATTTTCTTGCCTGTGGAGTTTTTTAAGTATACAGAAGTTTTTACCTGTGGCAGGAAGAAGGGAAAATTTGTATCCAGCGGTACCACCGGAAACAGAAGCGAAGTCTTTTTTAATGAAGATAGTTTAGGGCTTTATCACAGAGCGGCCCTTCGCGCATTCCCTTTCAGGGGAAAAATTTATTCCCTGATTCCTCCTTATAGATTATTTCCGCTATCTTCCCTTTCTTATATGCTTGAAATTTTTAGCTATGAGATGGAAGTGGAATATTTGAATCAGAATTATGAGTTGGATCCGCAGGAAATTTATCCGTTACTTTTGGATAAAAAAGGAATTTTATTTTTAACTTCATCCCAGCTCTTTAAGTTGATCTGCTGGATGTGTGAGGAAGGGCTAAGATTGGATAATGAATTTATAATTATAGACACAGGAGGATATAAAAATCTGAAGGCGGTGGTGAGAAATGTCAAATGTGAAGATCTGACCCCTGATGAATACAGAAGGCAGGAATTGCACAGAATTGCGGCAAAGTATTTTCCAAATTCAAAGTTCTGGACTGAGTACGGTATGAGCGAACTTTTCTCCCAGTTCTATGCTCCTTCCAGTGGGTTATACAGAGAACATCATTTTGCAAAGATTTTTACCCGGGGCAGGGGCCTATTAAAGGTTTTTGATTTTGCCAATTTATGTACGGTATCAGCTCTGCTGGTTCCAGACATTGTAGATGTGAAAGACGGAGAGTTTGAGGTTATAGGAAGGGCAACTCAGGAAAAAAGAGGATGCGGTTATGTTTTCAGATGAATTGTTAAAAAAGGCATCAAGGGCTGCAACTGAAATTGCTCGTCTTATAGACAGGGGCGAAAGGGTGAGTGACCGTGGATATCAAAGAGAAGTCTTAAAGGAGATTTTATTGCATATTTCTTTAGAGCTTTCTAAGTTTGTTCCCGAAAAGCTCCATGGACCAAAGAGAGTCTTGGTGTTTCTTCCTGAAAATGTCCCGATTATTCCATTTCAACTTCTTCCAATTATAGTTTCATATGATCTTGATATAGTTTTCAAGGCACCTGCCTCAGAGAATCTTTTTTATAAGATTCTTGGGGAGAAAACAGGACTGAAGTTTATCTGGTTGTCTCATTGTGATGCCATTGAAATGGCAGAAAAATTTGATTTTATTCTTGGGTTTGGAGGCGAAGAGCTGGGGGAAGCTTTAAAAACAGTGGGAAAGCCATACAGATTTTTCGGCCCCAGATTTTCCATAGGAATTTCAGAAAATCTCCACGAACTTTCACTACTTTTTGAAGATGCTCTTTCCTTTGATGGAGAAGCCTGCCTCGCTCCGATTTTCATTTTTACAGAAAACTTTGATTTTGAAGTTTTGTGGCAAGAACTCAAAAATGCAGCTAAGTTTAGACCCTCTCAGGAAACTTTTAACAAATATGTGTTTGAATATGCCACTTCTTTTCTGGTTTATTACAGTGAGAACTGGAGAATATCAGAGAATATTGCCCTTTTTCAAGTTAAGGAATTTCCGAAATTTGTACCGCAGAGAACGGTATTCATTATAAACAAAACAGACGAAAAGGAAATTTTAAATTTTCTCAGGGACAAAAAAGACATTATCCAGGCTATTATCACAACGAAGGAAGTTCCTTTACTTATGGAAAAAACATCTGCTTCCATTACTTTACCCCCGGGAAAATCTCAGCTTCCTCCTCTAACCTGGTTCTTTCAGAAAGGTCTTAATTTGCATAATTTTTTTGAATTATAAATAAATTTTTACCTGGCACTATAAAAGTTTTAAAATAAACAGGAAAAAAGCTTGAGAGGTGAAAATATGATTGAAGTAAAGAAAGTTGAAAGCAAAAAGGACCTGAAAAAATTTATCATGCTTCCCTGGAAAATTTATAAGGAAGACCCGAATTGGGTGCCTCCTTTAATTTCTGACGTAAAAAAACTTCTTGACAGGAACCACCACCCCTTCCACAAGCATGCAGAAGTAGAATATTTTCTGGCCTATAAGGATGGAGAAGTGGTTGGAAGAATAGCTGCTTTTGTTAACTTTAGACATAATGAATACTGGAAGGAAAAAACAGGGTTTTTCGGATTTTTCGAATCAATTAATGATAAAGAAGTTTCCAGAGCTCTTTTTGAAAAAGCAGAAGAATTTCTCCGTGAGAAAGAAATGGACAGAATGAGAGGCCCTATGAACTTTTCCACAAATGAAACATGTGGTCTTCTCTATAAAGGGTTTAATTCCCCTCCGGTTATAGAATATACCTATAATCCCAGATATTATATTGACCTTTTTGAAGATTACGGTATGGGAATTGTAAGGTTCCTTTATGCTTACAGGTTGACGAAGGACAATCCTATCCCTGAAAAACTCAAAAGGGTTGCGGAATACAGGCTCAAGAAAATTCCTGTGAGGAAAGTGAACATAAAAAAAATTAGACAGGAAATAGAAAACTTTAAAATAATATACAATGAAGCATGGGGAAAAAACTGGGGGTTTGTGCCATTGACGGATGAAGAAATAGAGCACATAGCAAAAGAATTGAAACCCGTTCTGGATACAAATATTGTATTTTTTGCAGAAATAGATGGAGAGCCTGCAGGTGCTTCTCTTTCCCTTCCTGATTTTAACCAGATTCTTAAATATGCAAATGGAAGGCTGTTTCCATTTGGTCTAATAAAATTGCTTATTCACAGGAAAGATATTTACAGGCTGAGAACTTATGCCATGGGAGTGAGGGAAAAGTACAGGCTTCGTGGGATTGAAGCTCTTCTCATATATAAAACTATTCAGGAAGGCATTAAACATGGTTATAAAGAAGCCGATATGGGATGGATTCTTGACAATAATTACCAGATGAATCGTATACTTCTTGATCTTGGAGCCGAGAGGTACAAAGAATTTGCTGTTTACGAGAAGGAATTTTAAGTTTACCATCTGATGGATAAAATTCTGATTATTGGGATAGATGGTGTCCCCTATGGATTGCTCGATGAATTTTCCCGAACAGGGATAATGCCCAGTATTGCCAGAATCAGGGGAAGGGGCATCTTTAAAAAGACGAAAGCCCCTATTCCTGCGGTGTCTTCGGTTTCCTGGACTTCTTTTATGACAGCAGCCAACCCTGGAGAACACGGGATTTTTGGGTTTGAAGAAATTGACCCTGAGACATATGAATACAGATTTCACAGTTTTTCTGAGGTGAAGTTAAAAACTTTCTGGGAAAGGAAAAACAGAAGAGCAATTGTTATTAACCTTCCTCAGACCTATCCTGCTGTACCCATAAATGGGATACTAATATCTGGTTTCGTTGCACCTGATATAAAAAAAGCCGTTTATCCACCATCCCTTTTACCTGTTCTTATTAAAATGGGCTATAAGGTAGATGTAGATTTTTCTCTTGCGAGAGATAAAAAAAGGGATTTTATAAAGGAGCTCAGAAGAGCTTTGAGTATAAGGATGAAACTTGCTGAAAATCTGTGGAAGGAGGAGTGGAATATATTCTTTTTTGTTATAACAGGAACTGATAGACTACATCATTTTTTGTTCGATGCATATGAGCACCCTGAGCATGAGTTCAGAAGGGATTTTGAGGAATATTACAGGCTCGTGGACAAAGTGGTAGGTAAACTTTTTAAAAAGGCCAGAAAAGAAAATGTCCCTGCTGTTGTGCTTTCGGATCATGGATTTTGTGGAGTCCGTAAGGAAGTTTACATAAATTCTTATCTGCAAGAATGGGGATACCTCCATATAGGAGATGTATCGCAGGGTTTAAAAAGCTTAGAACCCTCCACAACTGCATTTGCTCTGAATCCGGCGAGAATTTACATACATTTGAAAGGGAAATATTCAAGGGGAAAGGTAGAAAAAAAAGATTATGAAAAACTTGTGGAGGAATTAAAGAGGAGATTTTTGTCAATTGAGATCGAAGGAGACAGTCCCATAAGCAAAGTGTTTCACAAGGAGGAAATTTATAGCGGTTCTTATCTTGACAGGGCACCCGACCTTCTCCTTCTTTCTAAAAGAGGTTATGATTTGAAGGCAGGCTTTAGAGAAGGGAAGCTTTTTGGTACCAGTCATTTTAAAGGGATGCATACTCAGGACGATGCCTTTGTTTTAAGCTCTATCCATTTGGACTTTGCGGAACAGCCTTTTATCTATGAAGTAAGCCAGAAAATAGAACAGTTAATCTAAGGGGCAGGTTTTAGGGAAGGGGCAGGTTTTAGGGTTATAAATACAATTTCCGGGGGTGCAAATAATCTTAAAGGTGGTCCCCATGTCCCAAGGCCAGAGTTAACATAGATGTGCATTTTGCCTTCTATATGATAACCATAAAAATATCTATAAACCCTTGAAGTAATAAAATGTAGAGGAAATAACTGTGCTCTGTGGGTATGTCCACAAAGCATCAGACTGACTCCATTTTCCCTTGCAATGTCAAAACCTGTGGGTCTGTGTTTAAGAAGGATGAGCATATTCTCTTTGTGGGCCTTTTTTAATGTGTTTTTGAGGTTCTCCTTCCAGTTTTTACTGTTTCTTAAAAATTCTTCATCATCAACTCCTGCTATTTCCACATTGTTAAGAGTTAAAACCTGATTCCTCAAAAGGGTTATGCCCGCAGATTTTAAGAATTCTATGGATTTCTGATTCCCTGCATAGAACTCGTGATTACCTGTAACTGCAAATATACCCAATCCAGATTGGATCTCGGAAAACAGGTTTTTATACTTATTTATTCGGTCTGCCTTCTCGTCCAGAATGTCTCCTGTAATGAGAACGAGGTCAGGAGAAAATTTGTTTATATGAGGAATCATCCTTTTTAGTTTGAGATAATTAAAATTAAGACCAAGATGAAGGTCAGACAGGTGAACAATTCTGAGTTCTTTTCCATTTAAATTTTCAATTTTGATGGTTATCTTTCTTGTGGAGATCCTATTGGCTTCAATATAGCCGTAAATTACTGTAAGTATTGTAAGAATAAAAACAGCAATTCCTATTGCTACCTTTGGAATGGGGAAAGCTAAGCTCAAAATTAACGTGATAAGATCAGCAAGAATAAAAAACAGAAACAGATAGAAGACCATTCCTATCCAGAGAGTAGAAAGAATGTGAAGGACAAGAGAGATTTCAACTGGAAGAAATCCTGAAATTGCTCTTATAAGAGGGTAGGAGAAAAAAAGTATAAAAATTGCCAGAGCAAGGTAAATTTTAAAAGCACCTGAAATATTAAGGAAGTGTATTGTTCTTTTGTAAACATAAAAATGAATCCCACCCCAGATGGTTATAACGAGGGTTAAAAAAATTAATATTCTGAACCAGTTCATTTCTTTATTCTAACAAACACTTTGAAAAAACTCTTAGTTTCGGATTTTCTGAAGTTTTTTCTTATCCATTTTTTTATTCGTTTTGCGTGTTCCCCTTTTATTTCGCCGATTACAAGTGCTTTAGGTTTAGTTTTCATCAGAAAATTGAGCCAACCATCTATTCCATTTGGATATTCCTGTTCTATTTTTTTGTCAATTCCCCTTAATACAAAAAGGTATCTTGAAGGGTTTTTTAAACCTGCAAGCGCCATAAAGTGCGGGGCTCCAATTGTTATTATTTCGCCGTTAAATCTTTCCTTTACTTTTATGGCTTCCTCATATTGCAGGCTGAGAGATGTTTTTACAGGGCGGTGAGGGACTATTGCTATAAGAACGAGGGCTAAACTCACAATATAAAAATCATATTTTTTAAACTGTATTTTTTGGAATAAATATCCCAATCCGAGGGCTGCATAGGGTAAAAGAGGAAACATATCTGGCGGACCCTGGAAATCTGCAATGCTCCATAGGATTGGAAGAGGGAATGAATATAGCAGTATCCTGGGAAATTCCTTTTTCCTGTAAAATTGGATGAAAAGGAAAATGCCCAGAAGAATAAATGCTGTGGAATTACTGTAACCTGTCTTTAAGGCTGTTCTTATATTCTCAATGTTTGAAATTATGGGCCTGGTATCAAGGTATTTCAAATTGAAGAGCACCATCCCATCCCAGAGGTAATTCAGGCTTCCATGATAGACAAAATAGAATAAGGTTAAAACAGGGAGGATGAAAG
>JAGHBF010000088.1 GCA_021161165.1 Candidatus Aminicenantota bacterium | reverse complement strand
ATTATTGAAAGGTTAAAGGAGTTTAAACCTGAAATTGAATTGGAGCTTATGATAGGGAAAAATAAAGCAGAATTTGAGTTGTTTATGGAAAATCTTAAAGAATCTGGAAAAATTCTAAATGAATCGCCTCTGCTGGTGAAGAATTTTTATGGAAAAATGCCAGAGTCTATACCTGGATTCTTCCTTTTTAATACAACAGAACCTGCAAGTTTAAAAGGTGAAATACTCTCTGTATTTTCTGTGGATAACAACCTTGTTAAAACGATTATGAAAAGAGCTCGATATAACTATATGTTTGTCAATAAAATATCCTACCATTTTAGCAGTTTCACTGAACTTGAGTTAACAATGAAAAGTCTGAAAAGACCAAGATTATGTCAGATTTTTTCTTTGAATGAAGAATAGATAACATTTTCTATATTTCCTTTAGCTTTAATTATTTCCGTTCCCAGAGATTTTAATCTCTGTTCTCCTTTTTTACCTATATTTCCGGTTATTATGAATTCACAAAAATCAACCTGAGAATAAACGTCGTAGGTTTTTAGATGTTGAAAAGTGTCTCTATATTTATTCCTTATAGTTTTACGATAACTCAGTTTTCCATTTCGGTATTCATAAATTTTAAAGAATGTGGCTCTTCCAAACATTTTCTCGAAAACTGTTTCTCCATCATCAGTAGCTACAGCTACAAAAGCAACTTTTTTTGTTGCTATTAAAATGTTATTTTCCCCTTCTGTATATGCTGAAACTATTTTCAGGAAAGTTTTTTCAATAAACTTCTTGATTTCGCCTAAACTGTAATACTTTTCCGGAATCCCTGTTTTTGCTCCCTGTTTCCAGTCATAAATGATAAGTTCACCATTTAGCTTTAGTTTTCCTTCGCAGGATTTAAAGAATTCTTCAGCGGAAGAAAAATGATGAAGCGAATGAATAGAAAATATAAGATCAAACCACCCCGGAAGTTTTGCGATGTTTTCAGCATATTCTTTTATAAGATAAAGATTTCCTTCATTGTATGTGTTAATATATGGGTCTACTCCATAAAAGACAATGTCTGGATATTGACTGGAAGCTTCTCTTAAAAAGTCACCATTTCCACATCCTGCTTCAAGCACACGTTTTTTGCCGGGAAGAAAATTATTCTTTATAAGGTTGTATATGTCCACTTATTTTTTGAAGAAATCTAAAAATCCTTTTTTCTTGGTCTTTTTTTCCAGAGTGCTCTTTAGTTTCAATGCTGTTGGATGTGTGGGATCGATAGAAAGAGCTTTATTAAGGAGTTTTAGTGCCTTAGAAGTTAGCCTCCTTTTCGCATACATAGAGGCCATTGCTACATAAGGTTGAGCATCCCAGGGGGAAAGTTCAGCAGCCTTGGTTAAAGCTTCTTCCGCTTCTTTCTCCTTTCCTAGTTGCCTGGAGAGTGCCAGTCCCAACCAGTAAAGATATTTGTAGTTGTTGGGTTCCATTTTTGAAGCTATTTCAAAAAGATAAGCTGCTTCTCTATATTTCTTTCTATTAAACATTAACTTGCCTTCCTTAAAGCGTTCTTCCGGTGTAATTCTGGCGGGAGTCTCTTCTTCCTCTCCTTTTGCCACTACTGGCCTGGTCTTTTCTACATACTCTTTTTTCTTTTTTGGATTTGTTAGTGTCTCAAAGGCTCTGGTTAATTCAGAAAAAACCTTTGAAGCCATTTCTTTTGCTTGTTCTCCGTAAGAAGCAAACTTATCAGGATGGAACTTTTTTGAAAGAGCATAATAGGAATTTTTTATTGCCGTGGTGTCTGCATTCATCGGAACTCCGAGAAGTTCCCAGTAATTAGCAACACCCAGCTTTGAATAGACCTTTTCGAGGTCTGACAGTTCGTCTCTCTCTCCTTTTATTCTAATGAATCCCAGAGCGAGAAGGGTGAAGATGATTTTATTAAATTTTTCAGGAGAAATATTAAAATCCTCTGGTTTAGGCTTTTCTCCTTCTTTAATTTTCTGGAAGATTTTATACTCCAGTTCGCTCAAATTTTTTAGAAGTGAACTGTCAAAGGCCACTTCTGGTTCTACTTCACCTCTCAATATGTTCTTGAGGGATTCGTAATCTTCTATCCTTCGAAGGCCCTCTATAATCAGAGGAAGTAGAGGTAAATCAGCACTGAAAGATTGATTGGGAGAAGAGACATTTGCATCCCATCTATACTTAATGTTAAATTCTCCTATAGCAGCTATTAATATTTCCTTCGTCTGGTGTTTAAGAATTTGATTCAGCAATTTCTCATCTATAAATCCGAGCTCCACAAGGTGCTTTCCTACCCGAGATTTATATTTTCCTTCCCTGATAGATTTTTCCACATTTTCAGGTAGGTGAACTCCGAAAAGGTGAAGAAACTTACCGAATTTTTCTTCAGGTGAATTGGAAATGGAATAGGTTAGAAAGGAATCAGTGAAGTAAAATTCTCTTCTTAATTTGTTTTTTTCTACTATTAATCTTCCTGTTTTCGGAGTCTTCAGAAGTTTTCTTAAGAAGTAAGTAATGTTAACAGTTTTTTCCATTTTTAGCCTGCCTAAAAAGAAAAAAAATTAATGCGGAGGGAGAGGGATTCGAACCCCCGTTCCGGCGTCAACCGGAAAGCGGTTTTCAAAACCGCCGCCTTCAACCACTCGGCCATCCCTCCTTATATTTATATTTTAACACTCTTTATTAAACTTTGCCCTCCCATATATGGTCTAATGGCTTCTGGAATTGTGATACTGCCATCTTTATTCTGGAAATTTTCCATTATTGCAGCAACCGTTCTTCCTATAGCGAGACCCGAACCATTTAGTGTATGCACAAATTCTGGCTTTTTAAATCCAGGGCCTTTATATCTTATATTGGCTCTCCTTGCCTGAAATGCTTCAAAATTAGAGCAGGATGAGATCTCCACATATTTTCCATAGCTTGGCATCCAGACTTCTATATCGTATGTTTTTGCTGAGGAAAAGCCCAGGTCTCCTGTGCAAAGCGCTACCACTCTATAAGGAAGTTCAAGTGTTTTTAAAACATCTTCTGCATCTGAGGTTAAAACCTCGAGCATTTGATAGGAATCTTCGGGCCTGGAAAAAATCATGAGCTCCACTTTATTGAATTGATGTAATCTTATTAAACCCTTTGTGTCCTTACCAGCGGCTCCAGCTTCAGCCCTGAAGCAGGGAGTGTAAGCAACAAATTTTTTTGGAAGCTCTGCCTCCTGTAAAATCTCGTCTCTGTAAATATTGGTAAGAGGGACTTCTGCAGTAGGTATTAAATACCAATCTTTACCCTCGATTTTGAAAAGTTCCTCCTTAAATTTTGGTAGATTTCCAGTTCCTATAAGAGATGCTTCATTGGAAATAAAAGGAGGAAGCACTTCCATATAGCCCTTTTTAGTATGGAGGTCTAACATTAAAGAGATAAGCGCTCGTTCTATTTTTGCGAGGTCCGAATAGGACATAGCAAATCTTGCGCCAGTGATTTTAGCGGCTCTGGGGAAATCGAACATTCCCAGTCTTGTTCCGAGTTCCCAGTGTGGAAGAGGTTCAAAATCAAATTCTTTTATCTTGCCCCATTTTCTTATTTCAACATTGTCATTTTCATCCTCTCCTACAGGAACTGAAGGATGTGGTATATTGGGAATGGTTAAAAGAAACTCATGTATTTGTTTTTCAATCTCCCGTAATCGGTTTTCTTTTTCCTGAATTTCGTCTCCGATTTTCCTTGCTTCTTCTCTTAAGCTTTTGTCTTCTTTCCCCTGAGATTTTAACCTTCCGTATTCCTTTGACCTTTCCTTTCTAAGTCTTCTCAGGTTATCTATTTCTTGTTTTAAAGTTCTTCTTTCATCATCGAGGGCGAGAAAGGGGGTGAGATTTAAATCATACCCCCTTTCTCTTAGCTTTTGCTGAACGAATTCTACATTTTTCCTGAGAAAGTCCCTGTCAAGCATTTATTTCTCAAGGCTCTCCAGGGCTTTCTGTTTTGCCATTTTCTTCTTTACGATTTCATTGTATTTATTCATTTCTTTCTGGGCAAGCTTGAGATAGTAGTTTTTCTTTAAAGGATTGACTTTTGCAAATTCCCTGTAGATAAGGTTTTTGTAAGCATAGGCATTGGCATATTCAGGATTGAGTTTCAGAGCTTTGTCGAGAGCTTTAAGTCCTTTCTTTAAAGTAGCAACTCTTTCATCGATAGTCATAACTCTTCTTATGTTATAGCTCTTAGCCCAGCAGTAAACACCGATTTCGTAATACGCCTTTTCTTTATTGGAGCTATAGTATAGGAGATTTATGGCTTTCTTATAAGCAGGGTCATCGGAAAGCCCGAGAAGTTGCTGTTTTTCCTGGTCGCTCATGGTTCCTTTGTAAATGAGAACCTTTTTGTTGGGATCGTAGCTTATTTTATCCTTAAGTTCTTCAGGAAATTGAATTCCCTCCGGGAGGTTTTCAAGTTTTACTTTTGCAATTTTTTGACCGTCTTTAATTTCAGGGTCCGGGACTATCTCTACTCTTTTTTCGAGTGCTGCAATGGCTTTGTTCATAAGGTCAATAGCTTTTTCGAATATTTCTTTTTTGTTTTCCTTAGGGAGCATACGCATCTGATTCTGATAGAAGCTTGCAAGATACAACCATCCTTCCGGGTCATTCGGGTCGAGTTCTATTCTCTTTTTGTAATACTCTTCAGCTTTGTCAAACTTTCCATACTTTACATAGAATTCAGCAAGAATATAGTAGTACTGAGGATTCTGGGGCTTTTCTCCGAAGAATTCAAGGAAGTATTTCTCCGCATTATCGAAGTCTCCCATTCTATCATAAATTTCCGCAAGAGCCTGAACTACCTTTCTTTTATCTTCCTCATTTTCTACATTTTCAAGGTAATATTTAAAGTGTTCTATTGCTTTTAACACCCTCAATCTGTTTTCAATGTATTTAATGGCAAATCCTACATTTTCCCTTACGATTTCTTCGGGTTTTTCTTCCTCTGGTTTTTTGGCCTTTTTCGTTTTTTGGCCAGCCTTTGTTTTCTTTGCCTCTTCTTCTGCTTTAGCTTTTGCTTCCTCTTCAGCCTTCTTAGCTTCTTCCTGGGCTATTTCGTTTTTAACTTCCTCAAGGGTTCTGTTGAACATGTTTAGGTAGTAATCCACAAGTTGAGCAGGTTTTAGCTTTTTACCAATTATTTTTATATCCGTTAAATAAATATTATCAGTTCTCAGATCAGCCCCTTTGAGAGGTTCATACCATTCCGCTTTCAGAAGGTAGTAAGCTGCTTCCAATCTTTTTCTCGTGCTTAGCTCTGCAAGCTTTTTTGCAAGGTCCTTTTCAACTTCATACTTTAGAGCCACAGCATAGGTGGTTTTGGAAGCACGTTCTTTGAATGACTGACTGTCATAGGAGGGTCTGTAAAGAGCCTGATAAGATGCAGCAAGGAAAAAGTGTGCAGGCAAAAGCTGAGGGTTGTACTGTAGAGCTTTCTCATATTCAATTGCCGCATTTTTAAAATCTTTTTTGGCATAATATTGATTAGCCCTTTTAAAATGGTTTTTCCATTTGATTTCCTTGCAAGCCGGTGTTAACAAAAGGGCTACTATTATGACGAAAATTCCTAATTTTACAACTTTTTTCATAGAAATACCTCCTTGTGATCTCACAAAATAAAATATATAAGTATTTTCGATTGATGTCAACATAATGGTAGAATAT
>JAGHBF010000082.1 GCA_021161165.1 Candidatus Aminicenantota bacterium | reverse complement strand
GTTTGATAAACTATGAGCTTCTCGGTGTTTTCCAACAAATTGTTTATAAAAAGTTTGTAATCATCCAGGTCGTTTGTTGTTTGAGATATAGCTGCTCTCTTGGAGTTGTAAGGAAGCTTTTCAACCTCTTCGGGGTCAGAGATGACAATTGCCGCCCCATCAGTGTATCCAAGAATTCCTCTTATTTCTGGATGGTCTTTGTCCCCAAAAATCACCAGTTCTGTACCTTCCCTTACAGTTTTAGAAGCAAATTTTTGAGACTTCTTAACGTAAGGGCAGGTTGCATCTACAACTTTAAATTTGCTCTTCAGTACCTTTTCTTCTTGGGGAGAAATTCCGTGGGACCGTATTATTACCACTGCACCCTCTGGAATTTCTTCTATTTTTTCAGCTGATTTTATGCCATCTCTTTCCAGTTTTTCCACATACTGCCTGTTGTGGATGAGCTCACCATAGGTATACACATTTCCCCATTTTTCCAGTGCTTCATAGGCAATTTTTATAGCTCTTCTGACACCAAAACAGAAGCCCATCTCCTTTGCAAGAATTATTTCCATAGAAGGCAATATTAGTGAACATGGCCCTTTTTGTCAAGAGCCCCAAGTGTTATCATATACAAATAAAATGAAAAAATTATCACTCTCTCTCAGTTTCTTTCTATTAATTCTACTCAGCGCATGCAAAGAAAGAGGAGATGAACTAGACATCTTACCCCTGCTTTCGGAGCATAATTTTTTTACGCAAACGAATAAAATAAAAGCAGATCAATTGCATCCTTTTTACTTTCTCTGGGATGGCTGGAAAACCGCTGGAAACGTTTTTTACATGACGAAACCAAAGGCAAGAATAAGATTTTTTAATTTTTCCAAAAAGTCTATAACCCTTACTTTTTCCGCTAAAAAAGGGGATTTTTTTAAACAATTGAAAGCGATTTCTTTGGATGTCTTAATTAATGGGGAAAAAATAACAACATTTTCTACTGTAGCGGAAAAAAAGAAATTTACTCTCACCCTCTCAAGGAAATTTCTGAGGGAGGGCGAAAACTTCCTGGAGCTTTTAATAGGTAAAAAAGGACAGGACTTTTTCTTAAAAAACAACCATCGTTTTCCTCATAGACTATTGGATATTAGCAAAATAACGTTTTTTGTTCCTGAGACTCGACATTTTATAAAAACAAAACGGGGAATTTTCCAGCCCTCTGAATCCTTCATGTTATATCACATCAAAGTTCCTGAATATGCACATTTAAAGATTGAAGCGAGGTCCATTATACCTTCGCCTAAAAGCGCCCCTGAACTTTATTTAGAAATACTCAAAACAGGGGAAAAGAGAGGAGAAAGAATACCTATAGAAGTGAAAAATTCTACTATAAGGAAGAAAATTTCTCTTGGAAAATATGCTGGTGAAATTATAGGACTAAAATTCAAATTTTCCTCAAAAAATCGGCGAGACTTAGTGTTGTGGAAGAAAATTTCCGTAAAAGGCATAAAAAAAGGAGAACAAAGTAGAAAAAAGTTTTCTCTTCCAAATAAAAAAACTAATATTTTCTTTATAATAATAGATGCCGCCAGATACAAAGAGTTTGTTGAAAGGAAAGACCTTGTTAAAAACATTATAAATTTTTCGGAAAAGGCCTTTTCTTTTAAGAATGTTTACGTATCCGCACCTTACACATCTGCAAGCGTCACATCCTACTTAACAGGTCTATATCCTGAAGCTCATGGTGTGAGGTCTGTAAGAGAAGCCTTAAATCATGCACTTCCCACTCTTACAGACATACTTAAGAAAAAGGGGTACTATACTCTTGCAATAACAGGAAGTGTTGTTCCTATAAATATAGGTGTTACCAAACGATTCACCAGGACTGTTTATATAGGCTTAAGAGGAAGAATTAATTCTTCCAAAATGAATGAGTCTGCACTGATTAAGGAAGTAAAGAGTTTAAAGAATAAAACCCCCTGTTTTGTTTATATTCACATACTTCCTCCGCATGAACCCTACAATCCTCCTCACGAATTTCAGAAGGAGTTAGATACTTCAAACTACATCCAAACACAGGTGGAAATCAAAAAAAGGGAATACGAACATAACCTGAATCCCCCTTCCCAGTTCAGACAATGGCTTTATAAAGCTTATCTTAATAATTTATATTACGCAGACTATGTTGTTGGAAAAATTATAGAAGCAATAAAAGAGAAAAGCCTTTTCGATAAATCAATTGTAATAATAACGTCAGATCATGGAGAGGCTTTTTTCGAGCATTCAAAATTTGGACATAATACAACCAATTACAGAGAGATGATTCATGTTCCATTTTTTGTAAAGATGCCCGGCCAGAAAGATGGGAAAAATATTAAGCTACCCTTTCTTAGCAATATAGACCTTATTCCCACAATCTATGAGCTTCTAGGGATAGAATCTCCAATCCCTTTACAGGGATGGAGTTTTGCTTCTGTGATGATGGGCAAGTCTGGTGATTTCCCAGAAAGATATCTTTATTCAAGGGCAACCTCCAGAAACTACAATTTTGCTTTAACGGGGGAAAAATACAGATTTTACTTCCATCTTGGAAGAGATGAGTTATATTCTATGGATGACAAAAGGGAGAGTCAGAATCTTTACCATAGCTTTCCGGTTCTTTCAGGTTACTTCAGAGATAAAGCCTTTTATATTCTCAAGCAGAATCTTCTCTACAACAAAAGACACAGATTTAAGCCAGAAAGACAGAATAGATTGAAGAGGTACTTGCAGGAACTAAAATCGCTGGGTTATCTTTAAGTAAGTTAATACTCATGTTTGTATTAAATGTTAAAATTGTCTAGATGAGGAAAGCTTTATTAATAGCAATAATTCTGATAATTTCAGGAATATCCAGTTGCTCCTTCAAACCCAAACCCAATATAATACTGGTAGTTGTAGATACAATGAGGGAAGACCTTGGGGGAGCAAATCCACCGTTTTTTAATTCTCTTAAGAAAAAGGGGATTTATTTTAAAAATGCCTTTACCACTATCCCCATAACTCTCCCCGCCCATCTTTCTCTTTTTTCGTCAAAATATCCATGGGAGCTTGGTGTTTTAAACAATGGAATGGAATTTACAGGCAACACCAAACTCCTTGCCGAGACCCTCAGAGAAAAAGGCTACACCACAATGGCTGCGGTTTCACTTGGAACAGTTCAAGCATCAACAGGAATTGCTAAAGGATTTGACTATTACAATGACAAATTCCCTCCAACGAGATGGTGGAAAAGTGCAGAGGAAGTTAATAAGGCATTAATACCCATGTTACCGAAACTAAAACCTCCCTTTTTCCTATGGATACATTACTCCGACCCTCATGAACCTTACGCTCCGCCTTGGGTTGAACCTGATGGAGAAGTATATGTAAACGGAGAAAAAGTTGGGGACGTTTTTTTTCTTAAAAAAGAATTTTTCTTTATAAGGGGAACTCCAGAAAAAGAAGTTAAAGTAACAGTAAAATTAACTCAACGGCTAAAGGGCAGAGCTTCTTACGCAGTAGATATAGGGGAAGAAGGAGAAACCAGAATTCCCTTTAAAAAGAAGGATCAGGTTTCGTTTAGGCTGAAATTAAACAGAGAAGGAATTGGAACAATAAAGCCAAGAGTTTTTCTTAAAGCTGCCGCGGCTCACTGGTTTTACAAAAGGGAAGTAGAATACTGGGATTCACAATTTAAAATAATGTACGCAGAGCTTAAGAAAAGAAGCTTATTAAAAAACACATACATGTTTATAATTTCAGATCACGGAGAGGGTCTGGGAGAATGGAAGGCTCATAAGGGTCACATTCATTTCCTAAACGCCTTATACACCAGAATTCCTATTCTTATGCTAACTCCTGAGGGAAATAAAGGGGTAAGAGAGGAACTCAGATCAATAATGGATATTTATCCCACTGTTTTAAAAATTACCCATATTTCGTCCCCCCACGAAATTAATGGAATAGACCTTTTTGACAAAAGAGGACATTCCGAACTCTTTCTTCAAACGTTCAAACCCGAGGCCTTTTTCGATAGATTTGCCGTTATAAAAGATGGATTTGAACTTATTCACACCCCACAAAAGAGTCAGTTCCTTTTCTTTGACCTTAAAAAGGACAGAATGGCCATTCATCCGGAAAAATTCAACTCAAAAACCCCTATCCTCATCAAGCTGGTGAAAAAATACGAGGAAAAAGTTGGACCCTTCATAGGAAAAAGAAAAAGTAAAAAAGATAAGGCTCGACTGAAGATGCTTAAATCCCTCGGATATGTGAAGTGAGGGTCTTCGCCCTCTTAACCGAGACCAATAAATACTCGTTTTCCCCGATAATTGCTGCATCCGAAGACAAGATCGAAATTCTAAAGGATTTTGCTCAGTTAAAAAAGGGAGATGCCCTGCTTTTCTCCTTTCAGTCTACAGAAATAAAAGAAATGGAAACCCTTTTAAAACGTGTTCCAGATGGGGTAATAAAAATTGCAGGAGGTCCCCATGCTTCTGGACTTCCCCTTCATGCTCTGGAAATGGGTTTTGACTTTGTTTTTGTTGGAGAAGCTGAAGAACATTTAAAAGACCTGCTTAATTTTCTTGAGGGCAGGGAAAATCCTCCACCTTGCCTCTGGTGGAAAGGACATAATGGAAATATATGTCAGGGGGTAGAAAT
>JAGHBF010000160.1 GCA_021161165.1 Candidatus Aminicenantota bacterium | reverse complement strand
ATCTGAAAGAATTTCTCGGGCTTCGGGAATATTAGGGGTAATTATGTCAAAAAGAGGGATAATCTCCATTAGATTATCTGCATTCTCGTATATTCTGAATCCCCCAGGTTCTATTATGGGGTCAAAAACTTTCGGCCCTTTTATTCTTCTTATAATTTCTGGTATATACTCTATCAATTTTCCCATTATGCTTACTTTTAGTCCGTGCAGCTTTATAACACTCATAAGCAGATTGAAAGATTTAAGTAAAGGAGCAGGTTCAAGCAATGTTAATTCTCTTACTCCAGATGTGTCCTGAGGTAGGAGGGCGGTCGGAATACCCATTGCTTTAATGCCCATGATTTCCAGAAGTGTTATGTCAAGGGTAAATCCCGCTCCGTTCAAGGGATCTATAGCAGATATTACCAGTGCTGCATTCTTATCCAAAGGTAGGCCTCCAGTAAATTTTTTGCATAAAAATCAGCGGTGCATTTTCCAGCTTCTATATAACCTTTCGGTGTCATAAGCAGAATTTTCTTTGCCTTAGGAAATTTTTTAAGTTCTTCACATGAATCGGAGATCACATATTCACCTTCATTAATTTGCTGCAATTCTTTAAAATAGGAAGGCAGCTTAAAAGTTGTATAAATTTTCACCGATTTAATATGTGAATTGCCTTTTTTGATATAGCCATGGATGCTTCCATTAAAGTTTCCGATATAGTAGGGTGAACGTGAACTGAATTAGCTATATCTTCAGTTGTCCCTTCCTTTTCCATGATGAGAGTGGCTTCTGCTATAATTTCTGATGCATTCGGACCCAGAATCTGAACTCCAAGAATTTTGTTGTTTTCACCTGTCAAAACCTTTACTAAGCCATTCTCCTCTGCAAGAGATAGAGCTCTTCCATTGGCCTTCATGGGGAATTTAGCTTTCTTAAATTTAATTCCTGATTTTAGTGCTTCTGTTTCATTTATTCCTACTCCTGCAAATTCAGGCGATGAGAAAACAGCGTAAGGAATATACTTTGGACGATGAGGTTTCCGGCCTGCGAGGGATTCTACCACAAATATTGCCTCATGGGATGCCTTATGAGCGAGAAGGGGAGGTCCAATTACATCTCCTATCGCATAGATACCTTCCCTGCTCGTATTGAAATTTTCATCTATTTTTATAAATCCTTTCTCGTCAATTTCTATAAAATCTCTGGCAATTTCAGAATTGGGCTTTCTCCCGATAGATACAAGCACATATTCTGTTTCCAGTTCTTTTCCATTTGACAATTTCAGTACCACGGTTTCATTCTTGACATTGGCTCCCTCCACCCTGGTTGAGGTGAAAATCTGAATTTCTTTTTCCTTCAGTGTTCTTGTGAGGAATGCTGCCATATCTCGATCCATATTTCCACCAAGAGGAGTTGGGAGAGCCTCTATTATGGTGACAGAACTTCCAAGAGAGGAAAATGCTGAAGCCATTTCGAGACCTATAGCTCCTGCTCCTATAACAACGAGAGATTCAGGGATTTTTTCTCCAAACATCAGTGTGGTTGAATTAAGAACCCTTTCACCAAAAGGCAAAAAAGGTAGTTCTACGGGTTTGCTACCTGTGGCGATTATCTTCCATTTTGCATCAATTGTTTCTCCATTGACTACTATCTGTCCCTTATCATTAAATACAGCCTCTCCATTAATTACTGTAACACCGCTCTTTTCCAGCAGATACTCTACTCCTGAGACCAGCTTCTCAACAGTTTCCATTACAAATTTTTTTATTTCGCTCCAGTTGGCTTTATATGAGTTTACAGTTATACCAAATTTATCAGAGTCCTCAATCATGGACATTAAATGCGCCGAGGTTAAAAGAGCTTTGGTTGGAATACAGCCTTCGTTAAGGCAAACTCCTCCAACTCTTTTCTTTTCTACAAGGACTGTTTTTATTCCAAGCTGAGAAGCCCTGAGTGCCGCAGTGTAACCTCCTGGTCCTCCTCCTATAATAGCAAGTTCTTGTTTCATTTATTTTACCTCCATGAAGACTTCTGCCTGAAAAGAATAAAGTTTAGCGCCTTTCCTCCAGCAGTCGGGTTCTACCCCTGCTTTCAGGCAAACCGCATTAAGAAATTCTATCCTGTCCCATCCCAGTTCTACAGGGACCTGTGGAAGAAGAACCCCCTGCCTTCCCATATATGAAACTATAATGCCATCTCTACCAACCTTAATTCTTGCAGGAAATGTTCTTCGAGGCTTAGTAAGGACAGAAATTTCTATTTCAATGTCTTTTAGCTCTTCCTTCCTGAGCGGAGGAAATCTTGGGTCTCTGAATGCTGCTGCCCTTGCCACTTCATAAACGGTTATGTATAAAGGTTTTACAGGTATTATATATCCAATACATCCCCTTAGTTTCCCCTTTTTTTTCAGGGTGACAAATGCCCCTCTTGGCTGTTTTAACCTTTCAGTAGGAGGAGTTGGTGGAGTAAAATTTTCTCCATTTAATTCAGTTTCGATGGATTTTCTTGCCAGAACTAAGAGATATTTCTTTTCCTCAGCAGTGAGTTTTTCATTTTCAAGGGGACTTTGATTGTTTTTGATTTTATTACCGCCATCTGGTTTTTCTGTTTTTAAAAAAGCAACTGCAGAATAACCAACAACCCTTTTAGTGCCTGCACCTCCTTCTGAGGAGTTTCCCCACCTAAGAAGGACTGCTTTATTGGCTCCCATTTCTATAAGGATGCTTTCACCCAGAGCAATTGCGGAAGCTCCACAGGCTTCAACCATACCCTTTGAAGCCATCCAGAGAAATTGTCCTGGTCTAAGAGAAAGCATTTCCCTAATAGTTCTTTCATCTCTTTTTTTGCATTCTTCCAGGGTATGGTAATGTGACAGATCGGATGAAATAAGAATGAGAACATTTTTCTTACTCAAGATTTTTGCTATTTTTTTGGACGCAGGTAAAAGTTTCTGGGGTTCGTAGGGTCCTATAACTATTGGGAGAATTTTAAAGCCAGGTTGTAAAACTGTTTGCAAGAAAGGGAGCTCAACCTCGAGACTATGTTCTTTCTTGTGAAATCTTTCGCCTTTAAAGAATCCGGATTTCAATTTCAAAAACTCCCGGGCAAGTTCTTCGTCAATTTTTACTCTCCCGAGAGGAGTTTCCCAGTATCCTTCCCAATATACAGCAGCTCCTGAAAAAGGATAAAAGTGAGAAGGTCCTATCATTATAACAGTATCTACTTTTCTCCCTTTGAGAAGTTTAAATGCGTAGGCTGCAGTTCTTCCTGAAAAAATGTATCCTGCATGGGGAACCTGTATTCCAAGAATTCTGCCGTCCAGTTTGGGTGGAGAAGCCTGCTGAAGAAGATTTCCTATCATAAGTTTTAATTCAGCAGGATTAGAAGGATAAAAAGCACCGGCTGCATAGGGATGCCTTATGGAGGCCATGAGCCTAAAACCTAAAAAAATAAGTAAAATAAGCTTAAAAGCTCTCATCATTGAAATTATAAATCAATTCCCACGGAAATTAACAGAAAAGGACCTGAAATTGAAGGAGAAAATCTGCCAGCATTCTTAATATAAGATCCAAGGTCGCTTTTGTTATTGGAGGGGAATCTAAATGTATACGTTCCCCACCATTCTTTAACTGTAATTTCCTTGATAAACCATTCTCCATCCCAGGAATCCGAATATGATGTAGTATATCCATAAGAGTCGGAAATACTATACTTGTATGTAGTAGAGCCTCTTATTGATAAAATTTTTGAATAAAAATAACCTGGGGTTAAGGACAAAGAAAATCTACCTCTTTGTAGAACAGGAATTTTAAGTCCTCCATACCCATAAAACCCTTTACCTTTCCCTTCCATTATGGTTTCGTAAGACAATTTTAACCAGTGGCTACCGATAGTATTCAGGACCTGCAAATTGTTTTCATAAAGAAAATTTAAGTATATGAAACCTGCAGAAGCTTCTAATTGCGGACAGAATTTTTTGTATTTTAAAAGTTGCCTTGAGAGGCCTATTCCAGCTGAGAACATTTCGGGTTTGAGCTCAAAGGGATAAAATGAAAACTTCTGGGTTGCCGATGTTCCATCCATAAAAGTGAAATCATAGAAAAATTCAGTATTGCTTACAGCACTTGCAGTTAAATATGTTCCCTCAATGGAAAAGGTGCTTTTGCCATTTTTATAATAGAACCTTAATTTGAGAGGTAATGATGAGTTGAGACGATTTAATTCCCCTGAAGAATAACCGAAGTCTTTTAAAAAACCCTGCTGTTTGAGGAAATTTCCCCAGTCTTCGTTATAGAATTTAAGCCATGAATTTTCATAGTCTACTAAATAATTAAACTGAGTGTAGTTTCCGTATAGGAAACCACCTGACAGGGTAAATCCAAAATTTCCAGCGAAGGAGAAATAAAAAAATAAAAGGAATAGTATAAATCTCCGCATGGAAATATTTTAACAATTAGAGGAGGGGGAATAATCCCCCTCGGTAATTTTAGTCTACTACCTTAATGAATCCTTCCTTCATGAGGACCTTAACTTCGTCCCTTGCCCTCTTAATCTTTTCCTCAGCTTCTTTATAGAGCTCCTCTCTTGATACGGTTCTTCTCGCTACTCCTTGTTCTATTGCTTTCATTCCCACAGCAACGGCTTCTCTTGGGAAAACTTCCCACTGGTCCATATTGGGAATAATATAATCTTCATGCAATCCATTATCTTCTGCTACTTTTGCAAGTTCTTTTGCCGCTTCTATGCACATTTCGTCTGTAATAGTTTTTGCCATTACGTCGAGGGCTCCCCTGAATATACCAGGGAATCCGAGAGAATTGTTTACCTGATTGGGGAAGTCGGAACGACCTGTTGCCACTATCCTTGCTCCAGCTTCCTTGGCTTCCCATGGCCAGATCTCAGGAACTGGATTTGCTGCTGCAAATACTATAGCATCCTTTGCCATTTTCTTTATCCACTCGGGCTTTATTGTTCCGGGGCCCGGTTTCGATGCACCTATTAAAACATCGGCTCCCTCGAGTGCTTCAGGAATTCCTCCCCTTCTTTTTTCTGGATTTGTGTTCATAGCCATACACCATTTTTCATGGGATTTCTGTTCAAGTTCATGGATGTCCTCTCTATCCTTTCTGAGAATTCCCTTGGAGTCAACCATAATGATATTTTCGGGTTTTGCTCCAGCTTTCATTATGATTCTTGCTCCAGCTATATTGGCTGCTCCTGCTCCAACAAATACTATTTTTGCTTCACTCATTTTTTTACCCACTATTTTCAGGGCATTTATGAGTCCTGCAAGGATTACTGCTGCTGTTCCCTGCTGGTCATCATGCCAGACTGGGATGTTCATTTCCTTTCTGAGGGTATCAAGGATGTAAAAGCACTTAGGCTGGGCTATATCTTCAAGGTTTATTCCCCCGAAGGTGGGTTCAAGTATTTTTACTGTACGTATGAATTCATGAGGGTCTTTTGTCCTTAACATAATGGGAAAAGCATCTACTCCGCCTAAATACTTAAATAGAAGCGCTTTACCTTCCATTACAGGGAGACCGGCTTCGGGGCCGATGTCGCCCAACCCTAGAATTCTGGTGCCGTCGGAGATTACCGCCACAAAATTACCTTTGTTTGTGTGCTCGAATACTTTTTCAGGGTTTTTTTGGATATCTTTACATGGTTCTGCAACTCCCGGTGTGTACCAAATAGCGAAATCATTAAAGTCTCTGATCCTTGCCTTTGGAACCACCTCAATTTTTCCCCTGTAAAAGGGATGAAGTCTTAAAGCATCCTGGCCAGGCTTTTTGGCCCTTGCCAGCAGCTCTTCCACTGTTAATTTTTCTGCCATTACTGCCTCCTTTTTATCAATCTTTTAAAATTTTATGAACTGGGTAAAATATTGTCAAATTAATAACCAAGTTTTTTGTTTACTAAATTTTTAAGTCTTTTTCCCTGTATAAAGCGTTTTAAATTTTCTTTTATTAGTTCCAGTTCTCTTTTCCAGAACTGTCTTGAAAATCCTGAAATATGTGGAGTTATTATCACGTTTGGCATCTTCCATAAGGGACTTTCGGGGTGAAGGGGTTCACTTTCAAATACATCCAGGGCTGCTCCTTTTATAATCCCTTCTCTCAAGGCTTTTACAAGGTCTTTTTCTACTATTATTTTTCCCCGTCCTGTGTTTACTATAAACCCATTTAACTTTTTCATTCTTTCATAATCTATGCATCCTTCAGAGAGTCTGGTTCGTGGGGCAGTTATTATAAGGAAGTCAATTCCTTCCAGAAACTGGTCCAGTTTTTCAAAGGGAAAACACCCCTTTTTACCGCTTCTGTTGAGGCATTTTACTTTAAATCCCAGAGACTTCAGTCTTTTGCCTACTCCTTTTCCGATTTTGCCGAATCCCATTATTCCAACATTCACTTCCGGTGGTTCAAATGGGAAGAAATCTTTGACAAAAAACTCCTGGTTAAATGTTCTTTCATTTTTTAGTTTAAATGCCCATGGAATTCCTCTTAATAGTGAAAGAGCAAGTGTTATGGTATGAATTATCACTGCTTCAGCGTTAACTCCTCTTGAGTTTGTCAGCTTTACTGGACTTTTTACAAATTCTTCAAAAAGAAAATTTCCAATTCCAACAAAGGGAGAATGGATCCATTTTAGTTTTCGAGCCCTGGAAAATTCTTCCGGGGTTAACCTTGATGTGATTAAAATATCGGCATCGGTAATTAATTCTTCAAGGGGTCTTTCTCCGTAACTTATAAGAAAATCTATGTCGGGGAACTCTTTTTTTAGCTCCGCAACAACCCATTCAGGGAATTTCCAGAAGTCTATTTTCTGTCTTGAGTAAATGAGAACCTTCATAAATTAATTATACAACCTTTTAATTACAGGGGGTATAACTGATATAATTGTTCCATAAACGATGGGAGGTTAGAATGAGAAAGATCATAGTATTTGTCGCAATTTTGCTTGCTGCGTTTTATTTATTTCCTAAGGACAAAAAGGCATTTACGATTGAGACCCTTTACAGGATTAAAAACGTAGGGAATCTTTCTATTTCTCCAGATGGCAATAAGTTGGCGTTTGTGGTTACAGAATACTTTCTGAAAGAGGGCAAAAGCAATTCTGACATTTATCTTTTGAATCTTAAAACTGGTGAACTTGTTAGGCTAACAAATAATGAAAAGGCAGACTATTCTCCTTTCTGGTCCGAAGATGGAAAATACCTTTATTTTATTTCAACAAGAAAGGATGGTCCTCAACTCTGGAAAATAGATCTTCGGGGTGGAGAACCACAAAAGGTGACTTCTTTTTATACTGGAGTGTCAATGCCAAAAATGGGTAAAGATGGAAGAATATTTTTCGTATCCAGCATATTCCCTGAATGTGGAGCGGACAATAAATGTAACAAACATTTGTCAGAAAAGCTGGAAAAGGGACCTGTTCAAGCGCACCTTGCAATTTCTCTCCTTTTCCGACACTGGGATCATTACAGGGACTTTAGATACAAGCATATTTTCTTGCTCGACAGGCACGGTAAAGTGCATCAGTTGACAAAAGGGAAAAAAGATTTTCCTCCTTTTTCACTGGACGGACACAGGGGTTATGATATCTCTCCTGATGGTAAATATATGGTTTATGAAGCAAAGCTTGTTTCTAATCCAGAAAGTTCCACGAATTTTGACCTTTACATTATGGACCTTCAGAACGGCAAATTCTCGTGTATAACTTGTGAAAACAAAGCGTGGGATGGGCATCCAGAATTTTCTCCGGATGGCAGATATATAGCTTATATAATGCAGAAAGTACCTGGCTACGAATCTGACCGTTTTAGGCTTGCTATTTACGATATTAAGACTGGTAAAAAGAGAGTACTTACCGAAAAATACGATAATTGGGTGGATGATTTCTTCTGGGCTCCCGATTCCCGAACAATTTATTTTAAAACAGAAGAAAGGGCACATTTCCCTGTATATAAAGTGGATATTAATACAGGAAGGCTTGAGAAGGTAATAGATGCAAAAGCAATAAGGGAATTTGAAGTCACTCCTGATGGAAAAAGAATTCTGATGACAAGAACTTCCGTAAAAGAACCTGTTGAAATCTGGTCTTATAACTTTAAGAGCAAACCCACTCGTCTTACCTTTTTCAACAAGAAGATAGAAGATGAAGTTGACATAAGACCTGCGGAGGAACACTGGGTAAAAGGCGCAGCTGGGGCTAAAATTCATTTATTTATAATAAAGCCTCATAATTTTGTGAAGGGCAAGAAATATCCTCTAATACTTAATGTTCACGGTGGACCACAGCAAATGTGGGCTGATTCTTTCAGAGGAGACTGGCAAATCTACCCGGGTGCAGGATACATTGTTGCTTTCGCGAATCCTCATGGTTCTCCTGGGTATGGACAGAAATTCGTAGAGGCTATTTCTAAGGATTGGGGTGGTAAAGTTATGAAAGACATCATGAGAGTTACTGATTATCTCGCATCTCTACCCTATGTTGATAGCGATCACATGGGAGCAATGGGGTGGTCATGGGGTGGATATGCTATGATGTGGCTGGAAGGACATCCCACAAGATTTAAGGCACTTGCTGCAATGATGGGTGTGTACAATCTGAGAGCTATGTACAGCAGCACTGAAGAACTGTGGTTTCCGGAATGGGATATTGGAGGAACTCCCTGGGAAAATCCCCGTGCATATAAGAAATTTTCTCCTTCAAATTATGTAAAGAACTTTAAAACCCCCTGCCTGGTGATAACAGGAGAAAGAGATTACAGAGTGCCATATACTCAAAGCATTCAGTTCTTCACAGACTTGCAGAAAATGGGGGTTCCATCCATGCTGATAATTTTCAAGAATGATGGTCACTGGCCAAACTATGTAAAATCCATGCCCGTTTATTACAATGCTCATCTTGAATGGTTTCATAAATATCTTGGTGGAGCACCTGCGCCTTATTCCACAGAGAAACTTATTAGAAACATCCAGTTCGAAGAAGAAAAAAAGTAGTTAACCCTGTAAAAAATGAAGAAATTTTACAAAAAGATTTGACTTTATACTATATACGAT
>JAGHBF010000001.1 GCA_021161165.1 Candidatus Aminicenantota bacterium | reverse complement strand
TGTTAACAAAATGAAATATATAGACTTTATTAAGATTTTAAGGAAATTTCCTATCTTGAGACCCCAAGACCTTAATTTTCTCGGAAGACCCGAGGTTTTAAGGGCAGAATTGAGTAGATGGAGGAAACAGGGGAAACTCATAGAGCTCAAGAAGGGCTTTTTTATCCTTCCTGAGGAAATAGCTCCCCTGCCCGATCCTTTTTTTCTTGCCAATCAGATGCTGTTTCCATCCTACGTGAGCCTTAAAACTGCACTGGGATTTTATGGAATGCTAAAATCCCGCGAGAAAGAAATAACCTCGGTAACCACAAGAAAAACAAGAATTTATAATACAAATTTGTGGAAGTTTACCTATTCAAGAGTAAAAGAGAAACTTTTCTTCGGCATGGTGCAAAGGAAGATGAATGGAATTAAGTTTTTTATAGCAACCCCGGAAAAAGCTCTTCTAGATACCATGTACATAGAGGGAGAGCGTTTTTCTCTTTCTGCAATAAAAAGGAAGGAGATTCTGCACAGGAATATTCTCTTGAAAATGGCAAGTTCTTTCCCGACTACGGTTAGAAAGAGAGCGGAGGAATTCTTTGAGAGATAGATTGATTGAAAAAATGTCCAAAGAACATGATCCTGTAAAGGCACTGGCTGTTGGAAGAGAATATTTACAGGAACTGGTTCTGTATATTCTCTTTTATGAAAAAAAGCTCTGGCGTTTTGCTCTGGATGAAAGCACTTCTTTAAGATTCATTTATGGCCTTTCGAGATTTAACGAGAATCTTCATCTTTCCGTGCTTGAAAAAGGAGATAGTTTATTTGAAAACATTTTGAAAAAATCGTTGAGAGCTATGGGCTACAGAGTGCTTATTAGACAGGACCTTAAAAGGAATATAAAATTAAGCTTTTCAGGAATAGGGCCAGCAGAGAGCGGAAACAAAATAAGCTTTTCAATTCTCTTCGAGAAATCACGTGGGTTTAGAAGGAAGGAAACCCATTTTTTATGGCGTGAATTTCCAGTAAGGTTGTTTTCAATGGAATTACCATTTATACTCGCAAAAAAAGCAGGAAAAATTCTCTCAAAAACCGCTAATGTAAGGGATTTTTATGACGTTTACTGGATTCAAAAAAGATATCCAGAAACTGAGCCCTTAATGGAAATAATTCTTAATTATGTGGGGGAAAGTCGGAATCTTGCAGAAGAGATTGTTAAAAATGGGTGGAAGTATGCTTTAAAGGAAAGATCTAACTATATAACACAAAATAGAGTTATCAAAGAGCTTCTTCCTTTTTTGCTCAAAGAAGAAGAAGCATTTTCTTTTTCCCGAGAAACTTTCCTTGAAGCTCTTGGAAACTGAGTTTTACCTCATTCTATATCCTATTGCCCAATATCCTACCCAGTGCTTAAGTGAAAAGGGAGCTGTTGTTCCTATCCCCTTTTTGAAAACAGGAAGCACTCCAAAGGAATAGCTGTCGCCATATCTTAAAGCAAGACCCTGTAGGTGTTTTCCCTCCATTTTAGCCAGATGGATGAGAGTCATCAGTCCAAATGGCACAGAGAACCTGCCACACCATGTGATTCCTTCACCCCATAGCCTGTCTGCAAAAGAGCGCACTTTTTCTATTGATATTTGCCCGGAAAGAAACTTTTCCCCGAGCTCTACATCTTGAGCTGTTGCAAGGTTATGTGCCCTCTCATCAACCCCAAATGGAGCATAATTGAAATCAGGACCATAATGAGTGGTGTCTGTCGATATTATAAAGGAAATATCTTTTCCTGGCTTCATGTTCTTTTCTTTAAAATAGGAGTTAAAAACATGCGCCAGTCTTTCAGATATCTCTTTCATTTTCCAGAAGTCCATTTCTGTGACCATTATGGTGAGAATTTTTGCTTTACGGTTGTAATATTGAAGAAAAGCCAGCATAGCTTCTGCCGAATGTTCAAGGCTCTGAGCCTTGTTTGAAACAATAAAGTCTTTCCTTTTCAGGTGGTTTTTAATATAGGTGCGGAGCTCTTTGTCAACCGGAACTGGACCATAGGGAGCCTTCCAGGAATCAAAATCATCGAATATAAGCAGGTTCCTTGGATTATTTAATTCCACTCTCGGTGCGTGATGGGTCACCGCAAAAATTACAACAGTTTTTGCCTGCGCAATTTTCGGTATAGCGTGAACATAAACCCTTCCTGCGAGAATGTGATCATCGTGGGGAGAGATTACAGCAATGAAACCAGAGATTGGTTCATTCTTTAAGGTGTTAGATTCCATTTTTGTGGATATTTTTACAATTTCCTCGATCTGATAGGGCTTAGTGCAAAAACCAACATTGTCCCTTATTCCTCTTATATTTCCTCCTATTAAAAAAGAGAGAAGGAAAGCGAAAATTACAATTTTTCTCATACACGAATTTTAGCACCGCCAGTAAAAACTATGAAAGTGATGATGAATTTATTGAGTCAAAAAGGAATTAGAGCTATTCTTTTTTTATAGAATTCTCCTTAAAGATTCCTTCGGAGATTCCATTTTCAGAAGTGAAGGCATAAAAAAGGGGGGGGATTTCTCCCCCCTAAAATTGACTATTAAAT
>JAGHBF010000039.1 GCA_021161165.1 Candidatus Aminicenantota bacterium | reverse complement strand
GGGTTATCACGCCTTCGGTTCCATATCCAAACTCCCCTTCCTTTGGCTTATACACATCAAATCCGGTGGCCACAATTATCACGCCAACGGTAAGAGAAATTTCTTCTCCCTTTGACTTGATTTTCACATCAAAATTTCCAGGACAACCTTTCTTACTAAGGAGTTCTGCTTCGGTGAAAATAACGATGTTTTCTCTTTTTTTCACCTCATTTATAAGAGTATTAATTATTTCCCTACCGCTTCTGTCATTGGGATACATAATGGAAAAGTCCTTGACCCATCCACCAAGGCTTTCTTCTTTTTCTATAAGGAATACATTTATTCCCATGTCTGCTAAGGAGATGGCTGCTCTTAGACCTGCTATTCCGCCTCCTATTATAAGGGCCTTCTGGGTAGTCTGAAGTTGAATAGGCTCTAAGGGTTGACTGTGTCTTGCCTTTGCTATTGCAGCCCTCACCAATCTTATGGCTTTGTCCGTGGCACCCTCTTTATCATCGGTATGAGCCCAGGAATCCTGCTCTCTTATATTTGCCTGAACATATTGATAGGGGTTCAAGCCAGCCCGCTCTGCTACTCCTCTAAATGTAAAAAGGTGAAGTTTGGGGGAACAGGAAGCAACCACCAACCCGTCAAGTTTGTGCTCCTTTATATCATCTATCATCTCTTGCTGGGCCGAATCAGAACAGGCAAATATTGTTGTTTTAGCAACGACAACACCCTCCTCCTTTTCTATTACCTGCCTTACCTTTTCCACATCCACGTAATCAGATATATTTCCTCCACAATGACATATATAAACTCCTATTCTTCTCTCACTCATCTTTACTCCTCCTTAGAAGATTCAATATATGCTGCCGCTTCCGTCGAAGCTGCTCCTGCGGTTAAGATAGAATCGGGAATATCCTTGGGGCCCGCTGCTGTTCCTGCCACAAACACACCTTCAATGTTGGTCCTTGCAGGACTCTCATCCTCTTCCACCTGCTTCACCCAGAAGAGACTATCAAGCTCAAGTTTTTCATCCTTGAAAATCTCCGCTATCTTGGGGTTGGGAAGAAGACCCACCGATAGAACTACCAGGTCGTGCTCTGTCTCTTTTTTCACTCCGCCATTGTCAATGTCCTCGTAATGCAGAATCAAATTGTGATTTTCTTTTTCTTCTATTTTAGCCACCCTGCCTTTTATGAATTGAACACCCATTTCCGCTGCCTGTTTGAAAAATTCCTCATAACCCTTTCCGAAGGCCCTTATGTCCATGTAATAGATAGTTATATCTGCCAGTGGAAGAGCACCCATCAGGAGCTGTGCCTGCTTTATTGAATACATACAGCATATCTGGGAACAGATGGGATTACCCACTGTCCGGTCTCTGGAACCTGTGCAGAGGACATAAGCAATGTTGTCTGGAATTTTTCCGTCAGATGGCCTGAGCACCGTGTTGTAAGGACGGGTGGGAGAAAGGAGTCGGTCCATCTGCATGGCGTTAATCACATTGGGGAAGCGGCCAAACCCATATTGAGGCTTTTTCTCCCCAGGGAAAAGGTTGAAACCTGTGGCAATGATTACCGCATTGACTTCAACCTCTATTTCCTCTGGCTTCTGTGTAAAATCAATGGCATCCGCAGGGCATACTCTCTCACAAATTCCGCAAAGTACGCAGTTATCTATATCAACCACAGCCTTTCTTGGAGTAGCGGTGCTGAAGGGTATGAATATAGCCCTTCTTCCTACGAGACCGAAATTATACTCATCACCCACGTTGACAGGGCAGTTCGCTTCACATTCCTGACATCCTGTGCATAGTTCCTCCACCACATATCTCGGCTTTTTTAATACCTTCGCTTTGAATCCCTTTCCTTTTCTTCTCACCTCCAATACCTCAGAATAGGTAAGCATGGTTACGTTAGGATGATGGGATGTGGCAGCCATTTTGGGAGTGCAGATACAACTTGAGCAATCAAGGGTTGGAAAAACCTTGCTCAACAGAATCATCTTTCCACCAATGGAAGGTTCTTTCTCTACCAACAAAACCTTATATCCCATGTCTCCAAGATTAAGGGCTGTCTCCATACCTGCTATACCGCCTCCTATAACTAAAGCATCATACTTCATCTTTTACCTCCCCTTTCTTTGAGGGTCCCAGTTTTTTAAGGGCTTCATAAAAATTCCTTATGTGGTTAACGAATGGCTCGGCGCATACTGAACAGATGGCGGCCATTTTTAATCTCACAGGGTTGAATCCATTTTCCTTAAGGAGTCTCTGAGCCTCTCCAGAAATTTTTGCCGTCCTATCAGTACAGTCTTGGAGACAGGGACAATCTGTCCCGTCAGCGGCTATAAAAACTCCATCGAATCCCTTTTCTATAGCATAAAGAATCCACTTGGGTTTTATCCCGCTCGAACATGGGACAGAAATTACATATACTGTAGGTGGATAATGCATATGCATGCCTCCTGCAAGGTCAATCCCCACGTCCGATATATTATTGGTGGAAAAAACAAGGATTTTGGGGCAGAATTCTTCCGCCCCTTTTTCTACTTCTGCCATTTTTCTCTTCTTTTTGCTTACTTTGTTTTCTTTACGAAAATTCTCCAGTACCCTGGCTCTTCGAGCGTTCCCAGATACTCATAACCCATCTTTTTAGCCCACAGAGGAATGTCCCTCTTTGTTCCGGGGTCAGAGGAAAGGACTTCCATTATTCCACCAACAGGCACATTGGCAATTTCCCTTTTCGCAGCGAGCAGCGGGCCAGGGCACGAAGTTCCCCTTGCATCCACCACCTTGTCTGCTTTTAAATTTTTCAGTTCTTCTTCAGTCATGTTAGCCTCCTTAAAGTACTATGCTTATATCTGCTTCTTCTGCGGCGGAGATATATTCTCCTATTCCGCAGACCTCATCTACCAGATAGAAATCGTCCTTTTCAGCAGATTTCCAGATCTTTCCTGCGGTTCCACAAAGGTAAAATTTGACATTTCCCATTTCCTTTGCCTTCTTGTAGAATTCCAGCCAGTGGGGAACGTTTGCTTTTTTAAGGCCTCCCTGAAATTCATCTGTATTGAGGTGAGCTTCTCCAACCTTTTTGTGACCGTCTGCGAAGTCCTTTCTAAAAGCGTAGGCACCGCCTATAAGAAGAAAAACCTTGCATTCCATATCCTGAGCAATGGCACCGCTCAGGATAATTCCTCCAGCGGTGAGCTTTTCAGCCCCGCTGCTTACCAAACCAAGGACGAATTTTTTAGCCATGATAACCTCCTTTATTGATTTATTTTATAGAAGAGAAATTCCATTTCTGCGGCAATATCCACAAAATTCAAAATTATGTTTTCCGGAACCTTTACCTGCGATAACGTGAAGCTCAAAATTCCCTTTATTCCCACCTTTGCAAGGAGATCGACGGTCTCCTGAAGGCCATCAGGAGGTATGGCAATTACTGCCATCTGGGGTTTTTCCCTCATCGCCACTTCAGGAAGTCGGGAGGTATGCTGAATCTTGATTCCTTCGAATTCTTCTCCGCACTGTTCTGCGTTTTTATCAAATGCGCCTATTATGTTGAAATAGGGGATATTTTTTAAATGGCGAATTACTGCTCTTCCCAGACTCCCGCAACCTACAAAGATAACCTTTATGGGGCTGTGGATCCCGAGGATTTGTTCGATCGCAGCGATGAGTTCCTTTGTTTTGTATCCCTTCCCCTTGATCCCGAATTCGCCGAAGTACGTGAGGTCTCGCCTTATAAGGGATTCTGAGACATGGCACCGTTTTGCAAGCAGGGGTGAAGAGACAATATCATCACCCTTTTCCAGAGAGATCCGAAGGCACCTCAGGTAAGTGCTGAGCCTCCTGATGGTTGCCTCAGGTATTAAGTTTTTCTTAAGCGTTAAAGTTTTAACTTTCACGTAATAATTATAATGCAAAAATTTCTAAATTTCAATATATTGGATTAAAAAAACAAAAAAATTTCTGGTAATCTTATTTATGCAAATTCTCTATGCAGGAAAAGTTCAAGCCCCTCTTTTTGAATATTCCATAATGGAGTTTTAAAAAGGGTTAACACCCCGCAACCTTGCTACCTCCTGTAATTTGCCGGCCGATCTTTTTTGCGTATTCGCAAAATCCCCTTAAAGGACAATCCGTGCATTTTGGTCTTGGCCTGCAGTATTTTCTTCCCAGTTCTATCAGGAGCAGGTGTAATTCCATTTTTAGATGGTCCGGGACAAGGTGGGTAAGTTTTTCCTGCACCTCTTCCCTGGTTTTCCCATTGGCCAGTGGTATTCGTCTTGCTACCCTGAAGATATGGGTGTCCACGGGGAAGTAGGGTTCTCCATAGGAAAACAGAGCAACCACTGCTGCGGTTTTGGGTCCAACACCCTTTATGTTTATAAGAAAATCGTACAGGTTCTTACCTTTTAAAGGAATTTCCAGCTTTCCGAACT
>JAGHBF010000008.1 GCA_021161165.1 Candidatus Aminicenantota bacterium | reverse complement strand
TTTAGCGTCAAAATGAGATACCCCTGCCCTTTAAAAGGGCAGGGGTAAAATACTAAATTTTTGGAAATCCTCTGGATTTTTTAGGATATGGGGGAGGAGGGGTCAATTTTACAGGATGTTCTTTCAGAGCCTTTAGGGCTTCTTTTATTGCCCTTTCAAGCTGGGTGTCTTTACCTTGCATAAGGTCATTAGGATCCTGGTCAAGATAAATGTCCGGCTCTGCACCGTGATTTTCCACTATCCATTTTCTCGTTTTTGCATCGTAAAAGCCTACATTTGACTGATAGATGATGCCGTTGTCTATTGTTCTTATGGGGTTGATAATGCCAACCAATCCACCCCATGTAGGAACTCCTATAACCTTGCCAAGTTTTCTCACTTTGAAGTGATGTGTGAAAGCTTCCCCATCAGAACCGCAGTTTTCGTTTACAAGGAGTATGTTTGGTCCGGGATGAACGCCTCCTGGATAAAGCATAGGCTCAAAGTTTCTTACTCTGGAAAATGCAACCAGTTTCCTTTCCAGTTTGTCTATTATCATATATTCGTCGTAACCTCCTCCATTGTACCTGGCATCGATTATAAGTGCCTTTTTGTATCTATAAGCTCTAAAGTATTTTTCAAAGTCTGCCAGACCCCTTTCCATCATGTCTCTTATGTGCATATACCCAACCTGTCCTCCAGTCTTTTCTTCCACGTATTTAGCGTTTTCATCAACCCATTCATCATATCTTAAGACTTTATCTGCAAAGGTGGGTTTTACAGTAAAAGTTCTGGCGTTTTTATAAGATGGCAAAGAATTTACAGTGACCTCTACAGTTTCGCCGGGAAGGATCTGGAGGTATTTAAGGGGATTTTTACCTTTGAGGTCAATTCCGTTTATGGCGATAAGATAATCTCCTTCTTTTACATTAATGTCAGGCCTGGCAAGAGGCCCCAGGTGTCCTTTTTGCCAGCTACGTCCTTTATATATTTTTTTGAACACAGGGTATCCATTTTTGAACTCGAAGTCAGCGCCGAGTGATGCAGGCCTTTTAACCTTTCGTTCAATTTTTACCTCCATTCCCGTGTCTCCACCAAAAATATAGGAATGAGAAACGCAGAGGCTCCCTGCCATGTTTATCAGAACCCAGTTAAGCTGATTTCTGGATGTAACGTAAGGAATTATTTTTGCTGTAATCTCCTTCACTTTGTCCCAGTTCATTCCGTGCATTTCCGGGTCATAGAAAAAGTCCCTGTAAAGTCTCCATGCTTCATTAAAGATCTGATCCCATTCTGCTCTGTAATTTATGGTATATGAGAGCTTTGAGAGATTCACCTGTTCTGAAAGTTTTCCGGTATGGAACAGTTTTTCTATGGAATTGGCAAAAACCTTTTCCCCTGCCATTATAGCGATATTCTCTCTGTTGGTAGAAAGTTTGTAGAATGCCATTTTTCCCAATTGCTTTGATTTCTTACTCTTTATATCAAAAATGTTGAGGTTGTAATGGGGAAAGAGCGGGAGGACAAAAAAGTAGTCATAATCGTTCATCGTTATATATGGAAGGGATAGGTAAATAAGCTTTCCTTTAGCAGCGGTGAGGTAAAAATAATTACCAGGCTTTACAGGCATTTCGAAAATTCTGTTCTCAATCCCTTGAAGGTCTATCTTTACTTTCACTTTTTCTTTTTTCTTTCCCTTTGACTTAGGTTTTTCATCTTCGGACTTTAATTTTTCCTTCAGGGTCTTCTGGTAGTAAGGAGGTTTTTCTCCTGCCCTGAGCTGAACCACCATTATCTTTGTAGGGTTATTTATAACATGATTGTCTTCCATAAAGTCAACGAGAATATCCATGTAGTTGCGATTGGAGAGGAAATAAAGGTATTTGCCATCTGCTGAGAATGTGGGGTTGAAATTATCAAAGAAGTCAGTTGTTATTGCCTTTTTCGTGCCTGTTTCCACATTGTAAAGACAAATGACGTTGTTTCTGTTGAAAGCTGTTTTTGAGAAGGCAATCCATTTTGAATCCGGAGACCATGCATAATCGCTCATTTCCCAGGAAAATTCATCATTTTTCAGGTATTTGTTTTTATCTATTACCCTTAGTTTTCCTGTGGCTACGTTCAAAAGATATATATCAAGGTCTTTGGTAGAAAATACGATCCATTTTCCGTCAGGAGACCATTCTGGATGATATGGATAAGTTTTCAATCCTCTTGTAATTCTGCGTTCCCTTCCGTTTGAGAGGTCTTTTTCGTAAAGTTCATACTCACCAGTGCGGTCTGAAAAATAGGCTATTTTCTTACCATCAGGTGAAAATGCAGGATACATTTCCCTTATCCCCGGGGTTTCCGTTAGATTGATTGCTTCTCCGCTTTTTCTTGAAACGAGAAAGATATCCCCCCTTGCCTCAAGCAGAAAATTTTCTCCTTTATTATCTATTCCAACATAGTGAATATATTTTTTTGGGTTAATAGTTTTGGGAGTAAGCCTCCAGTAGTCGTCAGCGACCTTTACATCAATTTTTTTCAGATTTTCGGTTGAAGGGTCAAATATCCATATTTCCCCTTTTTCCACGAAAACTATTTTCCCATCCCCTGAGGAAAGATATGCTATGTCGCTCTTAAAAGAAGTGTGCCTTTTTACATCCTCTGGATGGTCAGGGTCTATTGAAAAAAGATTCCTTATCCCTTCCCAGCGGTCAGACATAAAATAGATTCTGTGTCCAATCCACATAGGATAAGCATTTTTACCAACATATTTTGTGATGAGTTTGTAACTTCTCTTTGAGAGATCAGCAATCCAAATCCTTGTGTACTGTCCACCCTTGTACCTGTGCCAGTAGTATTCTTCACGTCCCCTGTCATTATAAGCAATTCTATTTCCATCTGGAGAAAAAGAAAGCAAAATAGCTCGTGGCAGCGGAAGTGCCTCAGGATATCCACCATTTAAGTCCACAGTGTAAGCTTTGCTTTCCCATCCAGTGAAAAGTTCAAAGTCGGAGCGAACAATAACTTTTTTGCTGTCTGGAGTCCAGCCTATCACCCTCGTGCTTCCCCAGTCATAAGTAATTCTTCTGGGTATGCCTCCTTCAACAGGAATTACGTAAACTGCATTTACTCCGTGATAGTTCCCGTTAAATGCAATCCATTTTCCGTCGGGAGATATCTTCGGAGAAGTTTCAGTTCCTGGATAGGAGGTAAGTCTTGTGGCAAGCCCACCATTTTCGCTTACAATCCACAGGTCATCGTTATAAGAAAAAACTATTTTTCCGTGTCCGATATCAGGATAGTTCATATACCTTGCTGTTCCGGCAAATCCCATGAAAACCAGAGTAAAGGATAAAAATAAAAATCGAATTAGATTTTTCATTGCGCCTCCTTTTTTGTTCTTTAAGAAAGCATTATATTATTCAACGAAAAAATACTCAAAAAATTATTATTTTTCCCCTGCCATGCTAAAATTCTAACGGAGGTTTTTAATATAAAAAGAGGAATCCAATGTTTTCTGACTTCAGATAGAAAAGAAAAACATAGATACTATATGGAGAAATATGAAGAAAAAAGCTATTATTTTTATTTTTCTGGCTGTCTTTGTTAGCAGTTTTGCCATATTTATTTTTATGGGGGTAAATTCTGAGCTGATTCTGTCCAGAATGATAGAATCTTATGAAAAAAACACACTGAAGTCACTTGAAGAGCGTATAAAAATATTCCACAAAATTCTTCTTATCTTTGAAAAGGACATGGCAAAAAAATCAAAAATAGCAATAAAAAACATAGCCAGGGAACTTGAAAGAACTGAACTTACCTCGCTTACCCCAGCTCAATTGAAGGCTCTTGCCCTTAAAAATGGAGTGGACGAGATTTATCTTATAGGAAAGGACGGAAAAGTTTTTAATTCATCCTTCCCCCCCGATATTGGCCTTAATCTTTTTGCTTTGAGTGATGATTTTAAAGAATTTTTGAAGACAGTATTTGGAAAGGGGAGGGTGTTTACAGGTCGAATAGATGTTTCTACTAAGACAGGAGCTTTGAATCTCTATACTTATTATGGTCCTTCTCAAAGAGATTATATAGTGGAAACTTCCATATATGTCAAGGAATATGTAAATAGGAACTACACTTCAGCCTATTATAGATATTTTTTCGATGATTTTTTTAAGACTTTGCCTGAAAAAGGAGATTATCTAAGCTACATAAACATTTATCATGTTTCCGATTTTAAGGCTATGTCCATTAATAATCCAGGAGTTGTTAGTGATAAGAGTGAAATTTTCTTCGAGAAGCTCAGGAAGGGAGAGGTAATAAAGGAGAAAAAAGGCAAGTTATTGGTTGTTTATAAAAGAGTTGACATTGGAGAAGAAGGTTTTGACTGGGTGACCGGAAAATACATTGAAGCTGGATTTGACCTTAGTTTTCTTGAAACTTACCGCATTAAAATTCTACTTTATTCCATGCTCATATTCCTGTTGATAGTGCTTTCCTTTTCTTTGATGTTCTCGCGTTTGATGGACGAACATTTTATTAATAGGTTCTTGATTATAAATAAAGCTATAAATCTTATAGCGAAGGGAAATTTTGATAAAAGGATTGATGTGGAAGGCAATGATGAGTTTGTCCAGATGGCAGAAAATATAAATAAGA
The DNA here is from genome assembly GCA_021161165.1 of Candidatus Aminicenantota bacterium. Lineage (GTDB taxonomy): Bacteria > Acidobacteriota > Aminicenantia > S016-38 > S016-38 > S016-38. The sequence continues at coordinate 12,029 of JAGHBF010000008.1, read as the reverse complement.
TGGCAGAGGCCATAAAAACCTCTCACGAGCTTCTCGAAGAGAAAGTAAAGGAAAGAACGCTGGACCTAGAAAGGAAAAACAAAGAACTGGAAATAGCCAGAAGGAAGCTCGAAACTCTTTCTAGGATTGATCCCCTTACGGGATTGCTAAATAGAAGGGCAATGCTTGAAAAGATAGAGCAGGAGAGAGTAAGGTTTCAAAGGAACAATAGACCCTTCGTCTTACTTATGATGGACTTAGACGATTTTAAATATTTCAACGATACTTTTGGGCATGGATGTGGGGATGCTGTTTTGATGGAGGTGTCAAAGTTAACGAGGAGCCTGGTTAGAGCTCAGGATTCTATAAGCAGATGGGGTGGAGATGAATTTTTGCTTTTGTTACCTGAAACTGATCTTCAAGGAGGAGGAGTGGTGGCTGAAACTATAAAGAGGGAACTTCTAAAGATGAGGTTTAAGTACAGAGGTGAGGAATGCCAGGTTAGAGCTACTTTTGGGGTGAGTGTTTACGATAATATAAACAAAACCATAGAGGAGTGTTTGAGGGAAGCTGACCAGGCTCTTTATGCAGGAAAACAGAGTGGGAAGAACAGGGTAGAAATTTTTCTCAAAGGAATAGGTTTTTAAAAAAGAGTTGGTATAATAATTTTTTACATACTTTTATGTTTTAAAAAGGCTTAAAGAAGTTCAATTTTTGGGGAGCAGTTCTCAACCTAAGAATGTAAATTATAAGTTGATATTAGAAAATTCTTATTTAATAGTGGATACAAGAAATGTATATAAAAACGGAAGCCTTTCAGGAGAAGTTATCTGGAAGGCATAAATGAAAGATTGATTAAATTTTTAGGGTCTTTACATTCAATTCTGGTTTTGTTTTAATACATTTTTAAGGAGGGGCTATGAATACAGTAGTGGTAATTCCAACCTATTGGGGCAGAGAAAGCCATGTAGGCTGGAAGGAAGGAGATGCAATTTATGACCATCCCACACCTCTTGATAAGGAAGGGACCCTGGCAAGGGCAATAGATAGCATAAAAATACTCAATGATAAAGATTTTACCCTTGTTGTAATAGCCGCGGCTACAGCTGAGGATATAGAGAAAAAAGTTGAGGAGAAAGTATCTTCGATTTTAAAGGGAATGAATCCTGGAGTGGATGTGGTTTTCTTTTCGCATTCTCACCTTGAGAGAATAAAGGCAGAGTTAAAGAAAAAAGGGAAGGAAGATCTCGTAGATGTTCTTAGTCTGCGGGGATATTCCAATATTAGGAATCTGTGCCTTTTTGTGCCTCATCTGCTGGGAGCAGAGGAGGTTGTTCTGATAGATGATGATGAGGTTTTTGAGGACCCGGATTTTATAAAAAAGGCCAGGGAATTTATAGGAACGGAGTTTAAAGGGGAGAAGATTCTGGCTGTTGCAGGCTATTATATTCAGCCGGATGGTGGTTATCTCCTGCATAAAGATTTTGAGCCCTGGATGGTTTACTGGAATAACCTTGAGAAAATGAATGAGGCCTTTGAAAAATTTATAGGAAAGGGAGAAAGGTTAAAGGAAACCCCGTTTGTGTTCGGCGGTAATGCAATAATCCACAGGGACCTTTTCGTAAAAATTCCCTTTGATTCAGGTATTACCAGGGGAGAGGACATAGATTATCTTATAAATGCGAGGATGTTCGGAATTAAATTTTACTTGGATAATCAACTTTTTATAAGACATTTGCCACCACCCAAGCCATATCCCACCTGGTTGAAGATGAGGGTTGACATATACAGGTTTATGTACGAAAGAGAAAAGTTAAGGACCCAGGAGCCTATTAAAGGAATGAAAATTGTAACAGCAGAAGAGCTTGATCCTTATCCTGGAGAATTTCTTAGGGATGATCTGGAGGAGAAGGTGTACAGAGCAAGCGAATTACTTGCCATTCAATATATGGCAGAAGGAAAGCCCGAAGATGCCCTTGAGTCACTGAAGAACATAGAAATAGCGAAAATCCAGGCTCGTCCCCTTCATAATCCATTCCGTTCCTATCTTTCCTTTCAACAAAAATGGGAATCCCTCATGACTTTGGGGTCAGGTCTTCACATTTGACATTTAATTTTCCCTTAACCTCCTCCTTACCCGCTCCACCACCTCCTGAAGCCCCTTATCCTTCTTCAGTTCTTTCTGAAACCTTTTCGCACTCTGGGAGACCGCAGTATAATCCATCCCCATCCTTTTCCCGATCTCCCTCAGTTTCAAAGGTGTAAATTCTTTCAGCAGAAAAATAAACAACTTCCTCCATACATTGCCCTTTCTTTTTGCGTAAAGCTCCTCCCTTTCGATCTTTAATTCCTCCACAATTGCTTTTTCTACTTTCTCTAAATCTATAAGCGACAGTTTTTTAGACTCAGGAATTTCCCTATCTTTCTTTAGTGTTTTAATCTTTTTCAATGTTCTTTCGAGAAAACTCTCATCTCCCACAACGGTTCCCTGCTCGAAAAGTCTTTCGTTCTTCTCTTTGTATTTTTCCCACTGGTTTTTTACAAAAAGCTCATATTCCCTGTGTTTGTTTTTCTTCTTCGATGAGAGGTATCCCATAACCTTCTCTATATCCATAAATGGAGCAGGCGGTTCCAGTCCCAGATATACCCTATAACTTGTCCACTTGAAATTTTTTAGCTCATCTACCAGCCCGGCCTTTAATGGGTTTAGGTGCACATAGGCGCTTAAGGCAAGGAGATAACTATCAGTGTCGACAAGTAGGGATTTATATCTGCCCTGGAGTATGGAACCAACAAGAGTGTATTTTGTCCTGAACCAGTTTGTGTAGGAGGAATTGAGATAATGGATTGCCTTAGAGAGATTAGCAAAGGGAGTGGTCAGAACAATGTGGTAATGATTGGGCATCAGTGCATAGCAGTGAATTTTTATCCCGTATTTTTTATGTGTTTCTGCAAGTTTTTCGAGAAATTTGTAGCGGTCTCTATCCTCAAGAAAAATAGATTCCCTCCTGTGCCCTCTTGCAATGATGTGATAAGTTGCATCTTCAAATTCGATTCTTAAAGGTCTTGCCATGAAAAGAATTTATGGAAAATATCGTTAAATGTCAAATGTGAAGACCTGACCCCTTTTTGTTGGTTAGCAGGGCTACTATTATAGCGAGGGTTATAGCTACGAAAAATGTAACAGCCCTTGCGGTTATCACCTGTTCCAGTCCAGTGAGTATCCATACAATTGTAGTAATAAGGCCGGCCACAAGTGCTGTTATCACGCCATTGGAGTTGAACTTGTCCCAGTAGAAGGAAAGCAAAATAGCCGGCGCAAATGAACATCCGATACCTGCCCACGCATAGCTCACAATTGTGTATATGAGTTTTGATGTTGTAAGAGAGAGCACCAGAGCCAGTATCCCAACACTCAGTGTAGCTATTCTGGATATCATAAGAGCTTTCCTGTCCTCAGCCTTCCCTTTCATTATGATTCCACCGTAAACGTCCTGGCTTACAGAGGATGCAGCAACAAGAAGCATACTTTCGGCAGTTGAAATCATGGCGGCTACCGCTCCTGCCAGAAGAATTGCAGCGAGCCATCCAGGGAAAAGATGTGTCAGAACATGAGGTAGTATCATTTCACTGTCCTTTACAGCGTGCGGGCCAAAGAGCACCATGGCCCCAATGCCAATAATAAATGCCCCTGTGTAAGCAAGCACTGTCCATGTTATAGCAATATTTCTTCCGAGTTTCACATTTCTGTCGTCCTTCATTCCCATAAACCTGGCGTTTAGCTGGGGTTGACCTCCCAGGTATCCGAAAAACCATGCCAGATTATTAAAAATCAGGATGCCTGCTGCAAAACCTGATGCTGTTCCCGTGAGAGAAGTATATCCGAGGGGTGCTGATGCGAAAGCATGTGCAATGTTTATATTTTCCGCAAAAACTTTAATCAGGATAATTATAGGAGTTATAACAAGGGTTGTTATCATCAGGAGAGCCTGAAATGTGTCCACTGCGACGATGCTGACAAAACCTCCGAGGGTCGCATATATCAGGATCACTCCAGCAGCAATTATCTGCCCCCAGAAGGGGTCAAGCCCAAAAGTTTCAAAAATTGTTTTTCCTGCCCCTGAAAATTGAGCTCCCACATAAAAAATGAAAAAGAAAACTATTATAAGTGTGGAAAGAATACGTATAGTGTTTGCTTTTTTAGGGAATTTTGCAGAAAAATATTCGGGCATCGTCAAAGCATTGTATTTTTCTGCCTCTGAACGAAATTTCTTTGCAAGAACTATCCACGCAGTGGAAATTCCAAGCAGGCATCCTATAGCAATCCATATTCCTGAAAAGCCATTTGCATAAATGAATCCAGTAAGTCCCAGAAGAAGCCATGCAGATTCCCCTGTAGCCCTTTCTGACAGAGCCAGCATCCATCCCGGAAGTTTTGAACTCCCTAAAACAAAATCAGCCTGGGTTTTTGTTTTTTGAGCTTGCCAGATCCCAAGACCAAGAGTTAAAGCAAGATATCCTACAAATATGGCTATCATTTTTGCTTTTCCTCCTTTTTATAACTAATACAGGATAAATTTTAGAAGAATGTTAAAAACCTTGCAAGAAGAAAAATAAAAAATAGAACAATTAATTTTTGTAATAATGGATAATGAGAAATTTTGTCAAAATCTGGATAAGACAAAATTTGACAACATCGCGGTTCAAAACTTATAATTAATCCTAAACAATTTAAATTATACGGAGGAATTATGGGTTATAAGATTCTGGCTGTAAACCCCGGGAGTACCTCCACAAAAATAGCAATTTTTGAAGATGATAAAGAGATATTCAAAAAAAAACTTTTTCACCCAAGAGAGGAACTCTCAAAATTTGACAGAATTGTTGACCAGTATGAATTCAGGAAAGAAGTAATTCTTCAGGCTTTAAAAGAGGCGGGATTTAAGCTTGAAGAATTATCCGCTGTTGTTGGAAGGGGAGGACTCCTTAGGCCTATACCCGGAGGCACCTACCGGGTAAACGAAGCTATGCTGCATGACCTTAGAATAGGTCTTCAGGGAGAGCACGCATCAAATCTTGGTGGTATTCTTGCTTATGAAATTGCAAAACCCTATGGAATTCCAGCATTCATTGTTGACCCTGTGGTGGTGGACGAGATGGAACCCATTGCTAAAATCTCAGGCCTGCCGGAGATAGAACGCCGTTCCATTTTCCATGCCCTCAATCACAAAGCAGTTGCCCGTCTTGCTGCGAAAGACCTGGGGAAAAAGTATGAAGAAGTGAACCTTATAGTAGTCCATCTTGGAGGAGGAATTTCTGTGGGTGTTCACCGCAAGGGAAGAGTAATTGATGTTAATAATGCTCTCAACGGTGACGGTCCTTTTGCCCCTGAACGGGCAGGCGGACTTCCGGTCTGGGACGCTATGAAGCTTGCCCTTTCGGGGAAGTACACCGAGCACGAGCTTAAAAAGAAACTGGCAGGGCAGGGGGGCATAGTTGCTTATCTTGGAACAAATGATATGAGAGAGGTAGAAGATAGAGTGAAGTCAGGAAATGAAAAGGCAAGACTTATTTTTGAAGCCATGGCGTATCAGGTGGCAAAGGAAATAGGTGCGGATGCAACGGTGCTTAAGGGGGATGTAGATGCGATAGTTTTAACAGGTGGGCTTGCATACTCAGATATGTTCGTTAGCTGGATAAAAGAGAGAGTTTCCTTTATTGCTCCAGTGCTTGTATATCCTGGCGAGGATGAAATGAGGGCTCTTGCCTGCGGTGCTCTCAGAGTGCTTCGCGGTGAAGAGCAACCCCTGGAGTACTGATGAGGGGTCAGGTCTTCACATTTGACATTTCTCAGGATGTTAATTTTTTAACCAAATATAAAAAGGAGGATTAATATGGTTGTAAAAAGATTGAAAGATCTTGAGGCCCTGGTTAAGGGCAGAGAGAAAAAAACACTGGCTGTTGCAAGGGGGCAGGATCCCCATACAATTGAAGCAGTGGCAAGAGCAGTCCAGGGTGGATTTGTTGATGCCATAATGGTTGGAGAAAGGGAGAAAATAGAAGCCCTTGCCAGAGAAAAGGGGATTGACCCCTCTATATTTGAGATTGTAGAGGAGAAGGACGAAGCAACCTGCGGCAAAAAGGCTGTCCAGCTTGTTCACGAAGGAAAGGCCCATATTGTTATGAAGGGTCTTATTAGCACCATTTACTACATGAAGGCAATCCTGGACAAGCAGAACGGTCTTCTTCCCCCGGGGAAAATCCTTTCACACGTGACTCTTGTTGATGCTCCCCGTCATCACAAGCTCCTCATCGTCTCAGACGTTGCAGTTATTCCCACACCTACACTTGATCAGAAGATAGCGATGCTTAATTATTGCATTAATGTTGCGCATAAACTTGGTATAGAGAAGCCCAAGGCAGCCATAATAGCTGCTAACGAAAAGGTCTCAGAAAAGGTTCCAGCTACTGTAGATGCGGCTATAATTTCCACAATGGCAAGAAGAGGTCAGATAAAAGGTGCCATAGTTGACGGTCCCGTGGCTCTTGATATTGCCCTTTCTAAAGAATCTGCTGAGATCAAAGGCGTTGAATCCCCTGTGGCCGGTGATGCTGACATCCTGATTTTCCATGACATAGAAACAGGTAACGTGTTCTTCAAATCAGTTACATACCTTGGTGGTGGTTCTATTGCTGCCATGGTGGCAGGAGCAAAGGCTCCAGCAATCCTTACATCCCGTTCCGACACCGAGGATTCCAAATTCTATTCAATCCTAATGGCAGCAGCCATGGCATAAGGAGGTTTTATGAAAAAGGCAATTCTTTCTGGAAACGAAGCAATAGCCCGTGGTTTTTGGGAAGGAGGGGGACATTTTGCAAACGCTTATCCTGGAACCCCCTCCACAGAGATTGTTGAAAACATAATGAAATACCCGGAAATCAGGGCTGAGTGGGCAGTCAATGAAAAAACTTCTCTGGAGATTGCCCTTGGTGCTTCCTTCGCAGGGGCCCGTTCTCTGGTTGCCATGAAACATGTGGGACTCAATGTGGCAGCAGACCCGTTCTTTTCCGCAAGTTATATTGGAGCAACCGGAGGGCTTGTAATTGTGACCGCTGATGACCCGGGTATGCACAGTTCTCAGAACGAGCAGGACAATCGCTGGTACGCTCTTCATGCGAAGATGCCCATGTTTGAACCAACAGACTCCCACGAAGCAAAGGAGCTTACAAAGCAAGCACTTACTCTCAGCGAACAGTTCGATACACCCTGGCTTATCCGTTCCACCACAAGGATTTCTCACTCCCTCACCATCGTGGAACTCGGGGACAGGGAGGAGGTGGAAATTAAAGGTTACGAGCCGGACTTTCAGAAGCGCAATCTTCTTCCAATGAACGCACGCAAACGCCACCAGGCGGTGGAAGAGAGAACAATAAAGCTCCGCGAGTTCGCAGAGACATTCTGGGGCAACCGCATAGATGAGGGTGACCCATCTATCGGGATTGTAGCCACGGGAATCTCCTATCAATATGGAAGAGAGGTCTTTCCTGAAGCCACCTTCCTTAAACTCCTGATGACTTGGCCACTTCCCGAAAAACTCATCAGGGAATTCGCAGGGAAGGTAAAAAAGATATACATCATAGAAGAGGGTGACCCTTATCTTGAGCTCCATCTCAAAGCAATGAATCTCGGTGTGGAAATAGTGGGGAAAGAGAAAATACCCATGACAGGAGAACTTAATCCCACCATTGTAAAGGAAGCCCTTCTCGGCGAAAAACCATCCTACTTCGAAATTCCAAAAATACCCCACCGTCCCCCTGCTCTATGTCCTGGATGTCCTCATACAGGAGTTTTCTATACGCTTAATCGTCTCAAGGCAAATGTAACAGGAGATATTGGATGCTACACACTGGGAGCACTCCCACCACTTTCCGCCATGGATACCTGTGTTGAGATGGGTGGTAGTATTGGAAATGCCTTTGGAATAGAAATAGCAGAAGCCATGCGAGGTATTGACCCAAGAAAGAAAAAACTCGTTGCTGTAATAGGCGATTCTACCTTCTACCATTCTGGAGTTACTCCATTGATGGACCTTTTTCACAACAATGGAATAACCACGGTTATTATCCTTGATAACTCCATTACTGCCATGACAGGACATCAGGAGAACCCGGGAACGGATATTGGAATTACCGGAATTCCCAAAAGAAGAGTTGACCTTGAAAAGCTGGTAAGAGGAGTGGGAATAGAGTATGTTTACACAATAGATAGCTTCGACCTCAAGGGACTCAAGGAGCTTATAAACAGAGAAATACACCGTCAGGAACCTTCGGTTATTATTGCAAAGAGACCATGCGTGCTTCTGCCCCCGATGAAGAAGCGCAAGTACACCTACGCCGTTGCTAACCCTGAAAAGTGCACTTCCTGTACCCTTTGCTGGAAGCTCGGCTGTCCCGCCATTTCCGTTACCAAAGACAAAAAGACATGGATTAATCCGGACCTCTGCGTTGGCTGTGGCTTATGTATAGACGTCTGCCCGGTTGATGCCATACAGCTTAAAGACCCCAACGCAGACAATGCAAGAAAAGCAGGAGAGGAGGTATTAGGATGGGTAAAGAAACAAGATCAGTAATAATAGCAGGAGTTGGAGGTCAGGGAATCCTCCTGGCATCCAACCTTCTTTCAGAAGCGGCCATGGAGGCTGGGTACGATGTAAAAAAATCCGAAATACATGGAATGAGTCAGAGAGGAGGAGATGTCATTTCAACAGTTCGCTTTGGGGATAAGGTTTACTCTCCCATAGTTGGGCTTGCAGGCGCTGATGTAATCCTTGCCTTTGAAAAGCTGGAAGCCCTCAGGAACCTTCCTTATCTCAAAAAGGAAGGAACCATAATCGTAAATGACTATAGAATAGACCCCCTTCCCGTTGCTTCTGGCTACATGGAATACCCTGAAAATACTATAGAGTATCTGAAAGAAAGGGTGAAGACCATAGTTCTTGACGCAAAGGAGTTGGCCCTGAAGGCAGGAAACATAAGAACCATGAACGTGGTTCTCCTGGGTGTTCTTTCCAAAAGCCTGGATATTCCAGAGGATATCTGGCTTAAGGTTATTGAAAGACGTGTTCCCCCTAAGGCAATAGAGGCAAACAAAATAGCTTTCAGGCTTGGAAGGGAGGTTGCCGAAAATGCTGAACTTTGAAGCTGTAAGGAAAAGAGCAGGGGAAAAGGGCCCTGTGCCCGTGGCAATTCCATGGGCAATGGATAAAACTGCAATCCTTGCTGCATACAAAGCAGAAAGACTGGGTATTGCTTTCCCTGTACTTATCGGAGAGACTGCCAGAATAAAGGAACTGATAAGTGAATATGCGCCAGATATGGAGGCAGAGATATTAGAAGCATCTTCCATAGAGGAGGCCGCCGCAAAGGCGGTCTCCCTTGCTCGCCAGGGCAAGGTAAAAGTGCTTCTTAAAGGAGCGCTTCGCACAGACCAGTTTCTTCGCCCGGCCCTTGATAAAGAGACAGGACTTCGGACCGATAGATTGCTTTCCGACGTGTTCTTTACCGAGGACCCACTCCACAACAGGGAAAAACTCATAGGAATGAGCGACGGAGGGGTAAACATCGCCCCTGACCTCAATGCAAAGGTTCAGATCGTTAAAAATGCCATAGAGGCCTTCCACAAACTTGGTGTAGCAAAGCCCAAAGTGGCGCTCCTTGCTGCCGTTGAAGTGGTAAACGAGAAGATGCCAGCCACCGTTGATGCAGCTGAGATAAGAAAAATGTGGGAGAAGGGTGAATTTCCAGAGTCCATAATAGAGGGTCCCATGGCTCTCGATATAGCAGTAAGTCGCGCAGCAGCAGAAAAGAAAAAATACCGGTCCGAAATCGCAGGCGACGTAGATATCTTCATAGTTCCTAACATCGAGGCAGGAAACATCTTTGGAAAGAGCTTCACCTATTACATGAACCTTCCTGTGGGGCACATAATCATGGGCGCCAGAGTACCCCTTCTTATCCCATCCAGAAACGAAACCGACGAGGACAAACTTAACTCCATCGCCCTCGGCTGCCTGATCGGGGGCTGAAGCGTTTGTACGTAATTGCGTGAGTGCGTTGGTGCGTTAGTGGGTTAAGGCGTTAAACGTAGCGGACAATTTCTATCAATAATCTTTGCTTGAGCAACAGGACCTAATAGAGTGTAAAGAAAAAGGTCTGTTCCCCAAGTTTCGAAATTTATAAAAACGGATTATGTGGACAGTGCCGTATTTTCTTTGTCCCATTGCTCTTCCTTTACATTTTTTTATCATGTTTCAACATGAAATTTGTCCAGTTCTCGGGAGCAGGTCAGTTTCCCTCTGCCTTTTTGAACGATTATTTTCGGTGGGACCCCATTGATGAGAAAACAGCAAGGGCCACCCTTACCCATCGAGATATAAGTGCTTCGGCCATCTTCCATTTTAACAATAAGGGAGAGATAGTCCGGATTAACGCTAAGCGATATATGGAAGTTGATGGAAAGTTCGTGCTTCGCGACTGGGAAATCCCCGTTCTGGAATATAGAACCTTTCATAGCATTAGGATCCCTGCAAGGGTGGATGTAGTGTGGAAGCTTGAAGATGGCGATTTTTGCTATGATAGGGTGGAAATCCTTAGCATTGAATATAATCGCTGATTATATCTGCAAATAAGGCTTTATTCCACTTCCTTTGCGTTGAGTAGTATAACTATTAGAAGGATAGTGCTTGTGATAGGAGCCACAAGGAAGAGGGAAAATCTGCCGATTCTAAGGGCATCCATTATTCCCATAGGGAAACCGCCGAGCATTGAGAGGGTGGTGGCGAATACTCCTTCGGAAATTGCCCAGAACTTTTTCTTAACCAGACCAAAGATGAAAATCGCAATTCCTATAGCCGCCCACCAGTTTACCATCTGACTCAAGCCGTATATTCCGAGGGCAATGCCTTTATTTACCATCTGATATCTGGCTATGCTTCCGACTCCATTGATGAAACTGAATATGTAGGCAAGCCCTGCAAGGAAGGAAATCCATATGATCTTTCCTTTAATTTTACCCATCCAGAGCATTGCAAACCAGAGTATCAGAGCTATGGCAAAGGAAAATAAGGTTTTAGAAAAGATATGAACACTTGCTGCCGGTATAAATGGGAAAAATCCGGGAAGAATCTGGAAGGTGGCTGCGACAATCCCCCAGAACCAGGCCCAATCTTTACCTTTTACAAAACCATATAGCACAGCAGCCCAGAGTGCTCCTGCGCTCAGAGCCATCCAGCCAAGGACAGCGAAAACTATCCTTACAGTGATTGCTTCATAACCATGACCCTGTGCTATTTTGGTGGAAACAACGGGAGAATAAATGGCCGCAATCCAGAAAAGGAGCAATAAACCGTTAACAATTCCTGTAAATGATAAAATTACGCCCAGAGTATTTTTCTTTTCCATAGTCTCCTCTGTTTAGGATTTTACTAAAAGATTAAATATTAAGAAAGTTATTTTTTTTATTGAACGGACTCAATAGGTTCATGTGCTTCAGTTGTTCTTCCAGAAGGGATCTATCCCCGAAAGGCGTTGAGTATAACCGTTAACTACAATGTGAGGAATAATTTTCCAGCATACTATAGTATCCGCTTTTATAAAGCTCTTGAACTTTGACTATCGGATTAAAAACTCATATAATCCTGAAGGGTAAAATGGCGTTGCGGTGTACATTTATTTGCGACATTAAAAGTTCCAGAAAGCTTAAGAACTGGAGAAATATTTTTAGCTCAATAGAAAATACTCTTATCCGAGTAAACAAAGAATTTAAGGAAGAGGTCTTTGTCGAATTTAAACCAACAGTGGGAGATGAATTTCAAGGAGTTCTGAAATCTTCCAGATATGCGTATGATGTATATTTATTTCTGAAGAAAAATATCCCTGCTGGATTTTATTGCGGGATAGGAGTGGGGGAGGTTGAGAAAACAAAAAAAGATGTGGGAATGAGAGGAACTGCTTTTTATCGCGCAAGAGAAGCTCTTGAGAAATGTAAGGAA
>JAGHBF010000155.1 GCA_021161165.1 Candidatus Aminicenantota bacterium | reverse complement strand
GTGTAGGGGTATTGAGTGCTGCAAAAAAGAGCACCTAAACTTACTATATTTCAAAAAAGTATCTCTGGCACCTATGATATCCCGTTTACTTTGTAATCAGAGCATAGGACATCCCGTCTGAATAAATCTCTGTGGGATCTGTGTAAAGAATTTTCTCTTTTTCTAAGAAAGGGATTTTCTTAATATCTCCTGGCAGGGGTAATTCTTCTATATTAAAATCCGAAAGAACATTAACGGTTTCTTCAGGTTCCTGAGTACACACTACATAAAGCACCTTTTCTCCATACCTGAGCACTGATTTTAAAATTCTCTTCTGAAGAACAGAAAGCTCCTTAAGTTTTTCCGGCACTATTCTCCACTTCACCTCAGGCGCCCTGTGGATTATCCCCATGGAAGAACATGGAGAATCTACAAGAACCAAAGGGAATTTCCTCCTTACCGAAGGCCTCAATGCATCCGCGACAAAACTGTGGATTTCAAGGCCCAGCCTTCTAAAGTTTGAAATAGCGAGCCGAAGTCTTGGTAAAGAAATGTCCGATGAAAAAACTTTAAACCCTATTTCCGCAAGATGCGATGACTTTCCACCAGGAGCTGCACAACAATCCCAGACAGTATTCCCTATTTCTGAAGCTATAAACCCAGCAATCTGTGAGGCAATATCCTGCACATAAAAAAGTCCATTTTTAAGTGCGGAGGTAAATCTTGGATTTCCCTTTAAAACTCTAAGGCAAAAAGGCAGATTTTTACATTTATCCACAACAATCCCTTCCCTCTTCAAAAGTCGGATCAAACTTTCGGTAGAGGTCTTTTTTCTATTCACCCTTAAATAAATTGCAGGAGTAGAGTTGTAATAAAGGGCAAGTTTCTCAGACTTTTCTATAACGAAATCCTCAAGCCATCTTAAAGCTTTCCACTCCGGTGTTGAAAGAGTATAGGTTAAGAACATTAAAGGCTCATCCTTCGTGGGATAACGCACCTGTTCCCTTATGAAATTTCTCAGAATACCGTTTACAAACGACCGCCTCCAGGAACCTCTGACAAGATTCACCGTCTCCTTAACCGCAGCATATTCCGGAGTATTCATTTTTTCTATCTCGTAAATTCCCATACGAAGGGCATTTAAAACTTCAGGTTCTATTCTGTTTAATCTTTTATTGGAAAAATAAGAAATAGCATAATCCAGGCGATTTCTCCAGCGCAAAACTCCCATAACAAGTTCTGTTATAAAGGGAGTATTCCTCTTTTTTACCTTCCGCAGAAGACGTTCAAGAACTGCAGAAGAATTCCCCCCTCTCTCTATTTCCATAAGAGCTTTTAAGGCAACTCTTCTCAATATATATAATCTCCAGGCTTCAACCTTGCTCCGTTTGCAAATGCAATCCCGCTTACAGGTTTTTTCCCTGGAAGTTGAACTGAATGTAGTTCAATGATACCTCTCCCTGTTCCAACCAGAAGCTTTTCTCCCTCTTTACCAATTATTTCTCCAGCCTTCCCCTCTCCATGTCTCCATCCGGCTCTTAGCACTATAAGTCTCCCTCCTCTAAAAGGAAACCATGGCTTAAGGTCTGGGTTAAAAGCCCTTATTTTTCTCCATAGATGCTCTGCTGGTTCTTCAAAGGATAGTGCTGCCTGCACCTTGTCAATTTTTGGAGCATAGGAAGGTTCTCCCTCTTGAGGTATCGGGTCTATTTTTCCTTCTGCCCATCTTATAGCTGTATCTACAAAAAAATCCGCTGTTTCCTGAGCTATTCTGTTCATTGCTTCACCGTAATTTTCGTGGTCATATATCTCAAGAGGCATCTGTGAAAGTATAGGGCCTGTATCCATGCCTTTATCTATGAGAAAAACTGTAGCCCCGGTTTTCCTGATCCCTTTAAGTATAGCCCATCTTACAGGAGCGGCACCTCTTAAAGCAGGGAGAAGGGAAAAATGCAAGTTTATAGCTCCCTTAGATGGAATATTGAATATGGAGGGTGGAATTATCTTACCATAGGCAAGCACAGCAAAAAGGTCAGCGTTGTACTCCTTCAATTTTTCTCTTAACCACAGGTTTTTTCTTAATCTTTCAGGTTGCAGCACCTCTATACCAAGTCCCCGTCCAATTCTTTTGGGTTCAGTGGGTTTCAGCCTTTTTCCTCTGCCTGAGGGTGCGTCTGGATTCGTAACAACTGCTGCAACCTCTATACCTCTTTCAATAAATCGAAGCAGCGCAGGGATAGATACTGCATCAGAACCAAAAAAAACTATTTTCATTAAAAGATTGAGAATTTAAAATACTTTTTGGGGTTCTTTCTGATATCAGCTATAAGCCGGTTCAACTCTTCGAGTGTTTTGTCAAGTTCATCCAATGTTTTTCTATCTTTCAAAAGTCTTCCTGCAGTTCCTTGACCTGAATTCAAAGTAGTAAGAGCCTTTCTCAATTCTGCTGAAGTCCTTTTTAATTCATCCAGTGTATCCTGCATGTTTCTAAGATTCTTCTGCATTTCCTCTACAGTTATTTTTATTCCAGCCCTGTTTTCCTCAGCCAGAGCTCTATATTCATCCGCTGCCTTACCAACCTTCTCCACATTTTCCCTGATTTTTGTATTGGCAACTTCATGGCGAACTGTAACGAGCAATTTTCTTATATTTGATATTATGGAATGAACCTCATTTATAGTGGGTTCAAAATGTTCATCAAGTGGTTTTTTGAGCTTTTCCAGGAGCTTCTGAGCCTGAACCATAATATCCTTGTTCTCTCCTACCATCTCATCTCTATTCTCGTAAAATTCTCTGTAAGGAGGAGATGGCGGGACAATTCTTATAGCCTTTTCCCCAAGGATATTAAGGGCAAAAATTTCAGCCTTTGAGCCCTTTGGAACTCGGTAATTCCTGTTTATATCTGTTCTGACCTTCACCCAATCTTTCTCAAATTCCACTCCTTTTACCCAGCCCACTCTGTAACCCCTCATGTAGACAGGGGACATCCTCTTAAGCCCTGAAACATCCTTAAACTTCATATAAATGATGTAGTCTCTGGTAAAAAATATTCTGCTCTCTGCAAGCCATATTATTGTTACAAAAAAGGCTGTAAAGGCTGCAAAAATTATTGCCCCAAATATTGCTGCCATCTTTTTATACTGCATATTCCTCCTCCAGTTCGTAGAGATAATCCAGGTGTTTTTCCTCCACCTCTTCTTCTAATCCTACAAATATTATTTTACCTTCTTTTAGAAGGGCAACTCTATCTGCCACTGTTTTCATACATTCAATATCATGAGTCACCACTATGGACGTAACCCCATATTTTTCTTTCAATCTATTAATAAGCCTGTTTACGACCCTTGCATTTGTTCTATCTAAGCCGGTGGTTGGTTCATCGTAAAGAATATATTTAGGGGAGGAAATAACAGCCCTGGCAATCGCCACCCTTTTTTTCATTCCACCGCTCAGTTCCTCAGGATACAGGTGCTCTGTTCCGCTCATTCCCACAACCCTGAGAACCTCCTTTACTTTTCTTTCTATTTCATCCTCTTTCATTTTTAGATGCATCCTGAGGTAAAGAGCAAGATTTTCTTTAACATTTAAAAAGTCAAAAAGGGCTCCTCCCTGAAAAACGAATGCGAATTTTTTCCTTATTTCAAAAAGCCTTTTTCTGCTAAGCCGCGTAATGTCAACTCCATCAACTATTATTTCACCACTATCAGGTTTATACAGTCCTATTATGTTTTTTAAAAGCACTGTTTTCCCCTGGCCACTTGGACCAAGAATTACAGTGGTTTTCCCATCCGGAATTTCGAGGTCTATTCCTTTAAGAACTTCCTTACCTTCAAAGTTCTTTCTCAGTCCTCTGATTACTATCAAAGCAACAACTCCCCGAGAAAATAATCAAGAATCACAATTAAGACCGCAGAGACAACAACAGCAGTAGTTGAAGCAACACCAACCCCTTTGGCTCCACCCTTTGCTCTAAGGCCAAAGAAACTGCCAAAAAAAGCAATTATTATACCGAAGATTGCAGGTTTTATTACATTACCAAAATACATTTCAAATACTTTGAACCCCATCTTCATACCCGATACATATTCGCCAGGACTTATCCAGTGAAGAATTGCAGTTGACATAAAAAATGATGAGAAAATTGCAATGATGTTGGCGTATATAGTCATTACAGGAAGCATTATGGTCCCGGCAAGCACCCTTGGCATCACGAGAAAACCCACAGGATCAAGGGAAAGACTTTCAAGGGCGTCTATCTGCTCAGATATTCTCATACTGCCAACTTCCGCTGCCAAGGAGCCACCTATTTTACCTGCAAGAACAAGACTTAAAACTATAGGAGTAAGTTCCAGTATGGCTGATTTAAAGATTACATTTGCAGTAAAATATCTCGGAGTAAGGGCTGAAGTTTGATAAGTCCCCTGAACTGTAGATCCCAGACCTATAAACACAGCAATTATACTGGTAACAGGAAGTGTTGTAACCGCAAGAGAATAAAACTGTTCTGCAATCTGTCTCCTGTAAAAATAAATATTTGTGAGTTGAAGAATCGTTTCCACAAAAAGAACTGCCGCCTCATAGACCAGAACAAAGAATTCAATTCCTTTTGTCCCGATCCTTACAAAAAAATTCTCTTTCCTTATATCTTCCATTTCAGCCCCTGTAACTCTCAAGTAAATATTTTATATAATCTATAATCTTTTGAGTAACTTTTCTTCCCTTTTCTATAATCTCTCTGGCTCTATAATATTCTTTTGAAGAAACATCAGAGGTATCAACATGAATAAAAACATCAGGGGGATGGAGTCTTAATTTTGAAAGCACTATCTGCTCCTCCATTATATCAATGGCTGAAAGGAAAACAGCCAGCATATTGGGAGGGCTTTCTTCCTCCCCTTCTATCAGCTTTCTCAGAGCATTTTTCATCCTTTCAACAAAACCTTCTCCTTCCTCTTCATTTTCTCTAAGCCTTTCCTTTCTTCTTGAAATGGAAATTACATTCACACCGATGACGAAATCAGCGCCAAGACTTCTTGCAAGGCTGACGGGAACTGGATTTACCAGCCCACCGTCAGCCAGAAAACGACCTTTATGTTCCACTACAGGAAAAAAACTGGGAATAGCTGCACTGGCAAGTATAGCCTCAACAATAGGGCCTTTTGTAAGACGAATCTCTTCACCTGTATATATATCGGTTGCCACACATCCAAATTTCAAGGGTAACTCTTCTATCTTTTTTGCGTCCAGAAATTGCTCAAGGAATCTTTTCACTCCTTCATTTGAAACCATACCTTTAAGAGAAAGCTGACGGGGAAGGAGCTGTTTCATATTCTCCTTTTTTATGGAAAGAGCGACTCTTTCAAGTTGTTCCAGACTTATACCTGCGGCATAGGCACCACCCACAACGGCACCCATACTTGTTCCTGCTACCACATCAGGTTTTATCCCATTCTCTTCAAGAACCTGTAGAACTCCTATATGTGCGAGACCTTTTGCACTTCCTGCTCCAAGAGCAACTCCTATCTTCATACTTACCTCTTAAAAGTCAAGTTTTAACGCCACAAAACATATTTTATCATCATTAAAGCTTCCGAACTTCGTATTTCTGTCTCCTGAAACAGAAAATGCACCGGCTTCAATGGTAAGGGCATCCTTTACCCTTAGCTCTACAGAGGGCATGAAAGCATAAGAGGTTCCCTCTCCCATTTCAACAAAACCCCCCAAAGACAGCTTCAGATTGTCCCCGAGCATTTTATACTCGGCCCTTGCTATAATGTAGTTCTCTATTTCTCCAAAAAACTGGCCTCTCTGTAAATTTAGTAGTCTCTCAGCCTCTTTTGAATAGTCTCTTTCGTCAAAGAATCCGTGTACAAACTGAGCATTTAGATAAACCCCATTCCCAACTCCAATTGTGTAGTCAGCTCCAATTACGTATTTAAAATATCCTTTCTCAAAAAGATCAAAACTTAGAGTTGGACCCATTCCCATATTAAGGAAGCCCTCAGTCTTCTCGGGCATGTAATATCCTATTTCACCCCAGAACCCAACAGAGGCAATTTCTCCTGAAAAACTCAGCCCTACCACGTCGAGAGCAGGATAGGAAAAATACATTTCATATCCTGTAACCGGAACTGTATCTCCTGTGGGGACAAAGAACAATTGTTGTTCCGAAATTGAGCTATCTTCGTAAAACACTACTGGCCCAAGCCCATAGAGAACCGGGAAATGGAAATTTCCGTGATACCAGCTCAGAGCTACATCTGTATTTAAAACAACGGTGGAAGCTCTCAGTCCAAAGTTTGTGTTATTCAATGTATTTTTCTCTTTTCTTACGGAATAATAAAAACCTCTCTGTCCGGCCATTAAATAGGAAAAGCCCTGAGGAAGTGGAGAATACTGCCTGGAAATTAGCCAGACTGCCTGTAACTTTGTCTGATTCCCTATGTAATATTCAAAATTAAACGCTGCCTGGGGCCTTCTCTCGTTGAAATAATCAGGGTCAAAGGTAAGAAAATTTGCAAAATCAACGGGATTCAGATTGTCAATCACATTTACTTTATCCGCTGTGCCCCAGCTTATTCTCTGCTTACCCACTGTAAGGTCAAGATTTTTAATCAGGAAATCACTCACTTTAATATAAGCTTCATACAGGTTAATTTCAAAGGGCTCTGTTTTCTCAGGAGAACCCAGGGAACCTGCTTCAGGAAAACTCCATTGATATATTGAATAACCAGAATTTCCTGTAGAAAATATGGCATCAGGACTTGAGAAGGTATCCAGTCTTGCTCCATAGCTAACTTTTTCCGATATATCCCCCTGAAGCTGGAATCTTAATTCTATCCTTTTAAACGCAAACTCCCCGGATTCGTGACTGAAAAATTGGCCATTGACATTATCCGAAAGGAACAAAGATGAAAACATCTTTATTCTTCCGGAAATCTCCGTCTCACCCATGAGTGGAAGCAGTATTATTAAGGCAAGCATCAGCGAAAAAAACTTCCTCATCCCTCACCTCCTTTTCAAAAATCTTTTGGTGAATATGGAAGCTTTCAAACCTTTGTCCAATTCAATGTTGGTCATTTCAAGCACTGTATAAGTACCCTTTTTCACCGATGTCATTTTGATCTTCACCGGAATCCAGTATTTACCGACTTTCTTTACCACCTCCTCTGCCAGCTTAGTAAGCTCTCCTGAATTATCATAAAGCTCCATTTTTACAGGAAGCATGCTCTCCTTTTTAATCCACATTTTAATCTTGCTGTAAGGCTTATCTGCTTCGGGTTTTCTCTTTAGTTCAAGAACATAATACTCAGGAGTTTCATTTATTAGTTTTGCCTCATAGTATTTTGAGAAACCGGAGGTTCCCATGTCTTCATACGAAAAATCTGACCCCATAAAAGATTCCTTCTTGCTATGCGAAGCTATTCGCCTTATTCTGTGAAACTCGGGAAGATAGATGTACATCTGGTCGTCTGCCAGCACGAGGAAACCCACACCTTTAACATCAGCTGGTTTCCTGAATTTCATCACCCTCCAGTCGTCTTTGTCTTTGTTATTCTTCTCCCATGATTCAATTTCCCTTATTTTTTTGTTCCCGTGAGAATCCACAATGGTCATTATCATTGTGGCATGCATATCAACCGGGGCCAAATCTCCTATTAATCTTCTTTCAACCTGCTTTAAGATGGCATTTCCATCCGAAGCAAATAAAGGCACAAGAAGTCCCAGAATTGCAATCACCATTATCTTTTTTCTCATTTTTTACCTCCTTTTGTTCTAATTCTTTAGTATTTTCTCCCGCCATAATTTTTCTGAAAGTTTCTTATATTTTTCATCATACTCTACCATCGCCTTATGATAACTCGGGTCTTCAAGTGCAACTTTCGCATTTTCATCTTCCGGTTTAACCATTGATGCTATGTGCCTTTTAAAATTATCATAATGGTCTCTTATTGAACATGGCATAAACCAATTGCCTGGTTGAGCACCATATTCATAACCATATCTCAGTTGCCATTCCCTACCTTTCTTAAAGAACTCCGAGAAAAGAGCATCGTTTATAGTTTTCCCGGCGGCAAAAATTTCCTTTATATTGTCAACATAGTATGGAACAAAAACGCATGGCATTATATTTCCATTCCAATCTATATACAGATAGCCTCCAGGCCTTCCATAAGCTATACATCCATCTGAAACAATTCCACTATTCCAGAAATCCGCCACGAATCTTCGTTCTTCTTTCAAACATACTTCCCATCTTTCAAGCATTTTTAACCTTTGCTCCGGGGTTGGCATAAGTTGGGTATCTATCCCCCTGCCTATAGGCATATACTGGAATATCCACATATAACTTATGCCCTGTTCGTCAAAATAGAAATCATAAAACTCTGGCTCTATAAGCAGCTCAGCATTATGTCTCGTGGCTGTAATAGAAACACCAAAGGGAACTCCGTATTTCCTTAAATTCTCAAAAGCTTGGAGGACTTTTTTGTAAACACCCTTTCCTCTCCGCTCATCAGTTTCCTTCTCATAACCCTCTACCGAAATAGCCGGTGTTATATTTCCCAACGCTGCCATTCTCCTGGCCTTCTCTTCGTCTATAAGAGTGCCATTGGTATACATAAGGAAGAACATATCCGAAAATTCATTAAAAATGTCCAGAATTGTCTTTCCATCAGACTTATACATCATCGGTTCGCCACCGGATATTACTGCAAATCTTGCTCCCCAAAAATCGTGAATTTCCTGTAATATTCTTTTCACTATCGAATACGAGAGGTTAAATCTTGCCCCTGAGTGAGAAGCTGCATAACAACCTTTACAATGAAGATTACACGCCATGGTAGGAGAAATCACCACAAACGCAGGGGGAGCCGTACCGTATTGTTCCTTAAATTTTCTATTAGCATCTTCCTGTTCTTTATTGCCAAGAAGGGCCCCATTTACCAGAGTTTGTACTGCTCTTTTTAAGTATTCGTGAGAAATTATGCCTCTGTCTATATTCCTCAGGACAGACCACAGCATACTCATCAACATGAAATATTTATACTCCTGGACTCTCCTGGGCCTTCTTTTAGGATTATTTTCAACAATAGCTCTAAAAAGTTTTTTGTCAAATTCCCTCAGCACAAAATCCCTTGTTTTCCCCTTGCTTTCAAGAATCTTAACAAGGAGTCCTGACAAAACTTCACTTACCATAGCTCACCTCCTTTTGTTTTTATTTGTATCAAGCAAAATCAATAAAAGGGCGGGAAGAAAAGTGAGGGCAGCAAGGGCGGCCAGGAACATTGAACCCATCATTGTTCCCCCGAAATTGTGAAGGGGTTTTAACTTTGAAAAGAGAAGGACTGCGAATCCAAGAATAACGGCTATAGAGTTGGAGAGAATTGCCTTGCCCTTTTCAACATAGGTTATTTCAATAGCTTCTCTTAGACTATAACCTTCTTCCATTTCATGGAAGACCCCATGTATAAAGTGAATCGCATAATCAATTCCCACCCCTATTGATACACCTGCTATAAGCATTGTCGCATAGGTAAGAGGTATGCCAGAAAGTCCAAGAAAGCCATAAATCACTCCAAGGGTAAATATTATCGGTGTTGTGGCTATGGCTCCTATTGAAATGGACTTTCTCAAAATAACCATTAAAATAAATGTTAGAAGCAGAGCAATGAGCAAAGATTGGAGCTGGGATACGTAAAGAAAATGGTCAAGCCGGGTCATTGCAACAGGAAAACCGCTTTGTTCTATTTTCCGTATATCAATCTTTTTCCCTCGGAACGGAAGGGCACCTGTGGGAAGGACTGCAAGCCCATCTGACAGCTCCCAGAGAAGGCCCTTTGCCTTCTTCTGGAAATCAGGGTCGGTGCCCTCAAGGGCAAGTCCTTCCCACGCCCTTTCTATGAATACTGCTGCCCTTGCTTCATCTAATCTATAGAGAAATGCAGAGGCTACATCCCTGGCGATTTCTTCATCCCATTCATTAGAGGAAACATTGGCCTTCAAAATCTCAGTAATTTTTTCTTTTCTTAAATCGCCTCTTTTTACAGAATTTATTATCTCGTTGAGAATTTTCCGGGCCTGTTTTCTGGTTATCTGAAAATCAAAGTCTTCGGAAAAAACTTGTTTTTCAATTTCTGCTCTGAAATGTTTTAAAACTTCCGGGTCATTAACTGCTGGAATTTTATCGGTTATTCCCGCAAAAATTCCTTTTTTTATTTTTACTCCATATCTTTTCCCGAGCCAGCGAAGTTCCTGTTCAATTAATTCCGATTCCTTCTCTCTTATTTGCGTTACTCTTTCGTCTTTGAAATTTGCAAGCTCATAAGCTTCGAAACCCGAACCGTATTTTTTTACAAAATTGACAAGTTGCTGGCTTATTTTTCTCAAAAAACTCGTTCTTGATTCAGGAATTTTTGCAAAGATGAGGCTTTCGCTATAATCAGGGGTTACGATCTGGCTAAGTTCGGGCCTTCCTTCTATAAAGAACCACAGGTTAGCCACCTCCCCAGCTGTGACAGGAATATGATACCTGCCGTTAAGCTGATAATTCATTTCCTGGATAAAGTCTGCAATGGAAAAAGGAATAGAAGTCCCCTCTATAGAATACAGATAATTTTCATTCATCCTGATTAGCTTAAGAATGCCGGCTTCCTTTACATTATCCGCTTTTATATAAAGGGTTACAGGATAAGCCCCACCAAAATGTTCCTTCACTATATTCAAAGATTTCCTCGGTATGCTATTTTCAGGATAATACTCAGCGAAATTTACTTCTCTGTGAATGCGTGGCACCCATATTACGAAGAACAGGAAAATAAGAAAGAAAACTGCTGTAACCAACCATTTAGAAGACATCACTATCTTTGAAAGAGGCCTTAATAATATGGAATACCCATATTTTTCTTCTCTGAGATCCTCCTTCTTCCTGGAAATAACAGCCATTGCTGGAATTAGAGAAAGGGCTATTGCCATGGAATAAAAAATCCCAATAGCAGAAAAAATCGCCAGATTTACAATCAGGCTGAGTTTGGCAGTAGCAAAGGAAAGGAATCCAACTATAGTGGTTAGACCAGCCATAAGTACGGGAACAAAAACTGAAATTGTGGCTTTCTCCACTGAATCCTCGTGAAAAATTTTGTTCATTACATGGATTCCATATGCAGACCCCAGTGCTATAAGCAAAACCGGGAGAACCGGCGTAAGTATATCCATTGGTATGTGCAGGGACCCCATGGTTCCAAAGGTCCATATTGTAGAAAGAATAACTACAAGAGACGGATAGAAAACCCCCTTCCAGGTTTTAAAGGACAACAAAAGAACAAGAATTATCAGAATCGCAACAAGGGGGGTTAATTTTTTAAGGTCACCAACAGAAAACTCATTGGCAAAATAGGCATCGCATGGCTCTCCAGTGTAATAAATTTCAGCCACATCTCCCAGATACTTTTCTACAGTGGGTTTTACAACTTCGCCAAAATTCTTTATTGGGTCGGATTTTTCATCTGTTCTTAAATAAATGGCCATGGCCAGCCATTTACCATCGGATGAAATTACATTGTTTACAAAAGTCTCCTTTGACAAAATGTATCTTTTCAAAGATTGTAATTCCCGGGGATCTTCAGGAATATCTTCTATAAGGTCTCTCACTTCAATACCACCATCTATATTTCTGATGTCAGGAGAATTGGTAATGGAAGTTACAAGAAAAATTTCTTTTTTCTCCTTGAGAGCTTCCGTCAATTTCTTCACTCTTTCAAGGATTTCAGGAGAAAATGTCTCCCCTTTTTTCGCCTTTATAGCCACCATAACCAGCTCATTTATTCCGAATTTCTCTCCTGTCTCAAGAAATGTCTTCAGAACAGGATCGGATTTCGGCATCCATTCCGTAAACCGGTTCTCAAATCTGAGATTTTTCATTTCATAAACGAAAAATAAACTCAAAAGGATGGTGAATAGGATAATAATCCAGGGTCGTCTTGTTATGAATTTAACCCATGCTCTCATGAGATTCCCTCCTTAATTGAAACTAAATACATGTTGAAGAATTTGAGCATTATTTCTCTGAGGTCTTTGTTCCTGTCGTATATGAAATTCCAGAGGGTAAATGAGGTATCCACTATGCCAAGGTACATAAAGGTAGCTATTTCAAGGTCAAGGTCTGGTTTAAATGCTCCTTCATTTTTTCCATCTTTTATTATCGTTTCAATCCTTTTTGCAAGGGAAAGGGTGAAATCCCGAAATCTGCCGAAAAGGTCTGGCCTTTCTGTATAAAGTTCATCTGAAAAAATAATTCTATAAATTCCCGGAAAATCCTGAAGGAAGTTCCCAATGTAGGAAAGAAGACCTTTTAATTTTTCTTCCGGGCTTCCCTTTAATTCCCTAAATATCCTGGATAAGAGCTCGTCGGCAAGGTCCAGTATCATAAGAAAGATTTCAACCTTACTCCTGACATGACGATAAAGTGACCCTTCAACAACCCCCACCTCTTCTGCAATCCTTTTTGTGGTAATTCCTTTTATCCCGAAACGGTCAGCAAGTTTAAGAACAGCCTCAACTATTTCCGCCTTCCTTTTTTCAAGCTGGTCAAAGAATCTCATTTCACCTCCATGTAAGTGAGCATTCACTTAAAGTGAGTGTTCACTCACTATTTTAAAAAATTTTCTCTTTTTGTCAAGAGAAAATTTCAAGTTTTGAAGGTTAAATCTTACTAAGAAATGGAAGATTTCTATCTTTCAGAGAGACTATAGGATTGTCCACTGGCCATGGAATAGCAAGGTCAGGATCATCCCATCTTATCCCGCCTTCGTGCTCAGGAGAATAAAAATTTGAGGCCTTGTAAAGAACATCTGCCTCTTCAGAAAGCACACAGAACCCATGGGCAAATCCTTCAGGGATGAAAAGCATCCTTTTGTTGTTTTCCGATAGTGTAACAGCCACCCATTTACCATAATAAGATGATCCTTTTCTTATATCCACAGCAACATCAAATATTTCCCCTTTTACAACCCTTACAAGCTTCGCCTGAGCCATTTTCCCTTTTTGAAAATGAAGGCCTCTTATAACCCCTTTTTTTGACCTGGAATGGTTATCCTGAACAAAATTGACATTTATCCCAAAGGCTTCGAATTCTTTTAAATTATAAGACTCAAGGAAAAAACCCCGCTGGTCTTCAAAAACAGTTGGCTCGATAAGAATCACATCAGGTATCTCGAGCCTTTTAAATTTAAACTTAGACATCTGGAAGCTCCTTAAGAGCCCTTTCCATCCTTGCAAGAGTTTCTTCTTTCCCTAATATTTCAAGCACATCAAAAATTCCGGGAGAAACCCTTTCACCTAAAAGAGCTATTCTTAATGGATGAATGAGTCTGGCTGCTTTCAATCCCAGCTCCTCCGCAAGTTCTCTTAAAGCTTTTTCTGTAGTAGAAGCATCAAAAACTTCTAATTTTTCAAAAACACTTTTTAATCTTTTAAGGCCTTCTTTAACTCCATCCTTCCAGTATTTTCTAATCGCATCCTCGTTGTAATTAAAATCCCTTCTTACATATCTTCTTGCGGTGGACGCCAGCTCTACAAGATTTCTGGTCCTTTCCTTCACAATGCTTAACATTTTTATTGCCCAATCCATGTTTTTTTCTAAGTCCTCCAGGATACCCTCTTTTTGTAAAAAAGGAACAAGCTCATCCCATATTCTTTCCACAGGAAGCCTGGAGATCATGCGGGCATTCAACCACGAAAGTTTCTCAAAATCGAACACAGGATTGGAATGACGAACTTTATTAAGGTCAAACCTTTCCACGAGTTCATTAATCTCGTAGAACTCTTTGTCCTCTCCTGGAGACCAGCTTAACTGGGCTAAAAAATTGAACATGGCAAGTGAAAGATATCCCCTGTCTCTAAAAGCGAGAAGAGAAGTTTCCCCATGTCTCTTGCTCAACTTTTTTCTGTCAGGACCGAGAATTAAAGGGAGGTGGGCAAAAAGAGGGGGATTCCAACCGAAAGCCTTATAGAGAAGAATCTGTTTGGGTGTATTTGCTATATGGTCTGCACCTCTTATAACATGAGTAATTCCCAATAGATGATCATCAACTACGACTGAAAGATGATATGTTGGATAACCATCGGATTTAAGAAGGACAAAATCCTCTATCTCTTCGTTATCGACAGAAATATCACCGAGGACCAGGTCATGAAATTCCGTTTTCCCCTCAGGGATTATAAATCTAACAGCTCTGGGCCTCCCTTCTTTTTTAAATCTTTCTATCTCATCTTCTTTCAAATTAAGGCATCTTCTATCGTATTTCCAGGATTTTCCCTGTTCCTCCGCTCTTTTCTTTCTCTCTTCTATATCTTCCCTGGTGCAATAGCAGTAATATGCCTTCCCTTCCTTAATCAGCCTCTCTGCCATTCTCTGATAAATTCTCAATCTTCTGCTCTGATAGACCGGACCTTCATCCCAGTCCAGTTTTAACCAGTTAAGGGCGTTTAAAATTTCAAAGCTCATTTCCTTTGACGAACGTTCTACATCGGTGTCCTCGATTCTTAGCACGAATTTCCCGTCATTTTTCCTTGCAAATAACCAGTTAAAAAGCGCAGTCCTTGCTCCACCTACATGCAGGTGTCCGGTAGGTGAAGGAGCAAACCTAACCTTCACCATTTGTACTCTCCTTTCCTATGCCATATTGTCTGATTTTTCTGTGAAGATATGACCGGTCTATACCCAGCACCTCTGCAGTGCGCTTCACGTTCCAGTTGTTCTCCCTGAGCTTCTTCTCAAGAAAGGCCCTCTCAAAAGCTTCCTTTGCTTCCTGCAAAGAATTAAAGGTAAACAAAAAACTCTCCTCTTCTCTCCTTGGTATAAGATGAAGATCGTCAGCTTTTATTAAATTATCATGTTTAAGAATAACCACTCTTTCTACCACGTTCTTTAGCTCACGAACATTTCCAAACCAGGGATATAAAAGAAGAGCATTTTTGGCTCTTTCTGAAAAACGAAGTCCTGGTTTCCCATATTTTTTCCCGAAAAATTCGAGATAATATTCGGCAATGGGTATTATATCCTCCTTTCTTTCCCTCAAAGGAGGGATGTGAATAGGGATTACATTTATTCTGTAATATAGGTCCTCTCTAAACCTACCTTCTTTTATTTCTTTTTCTATCTCCTTATTGGTGGCTGCAATTATCCTTGTATCTATTTCAACTGACTCGGTAGAGCCCAGAGGTTCAAATTTCTGCTCTTCAAGGACTCTGAGCAATTTTGGCCTGTGTTTTAAGGCTCATGTCACCAATCTCGTCAAGGAAAAGTGTCCCTCCATCCGCCAGCTGAAGCTTACCCTGTTTGTTCTTGAAAGCATTTGTAAAGGCTCCTTTTACATATCCAAAAAGTTCACTCTCAATAAGCTCATCAGGGATGGCAGCACAATTTATAGGGACAAAACTCCCACCCTTTCTCTTACTCTTTAAATGGATGAGACGCGCAACCAGCTCTTTTCCAGTACCGTTTTCTCCAGTTATAAAAACTGTCCCCTCAGTAGGGGCAACTTCATCTATGAGCCTTCTTATACTTTTCAGCGCAGGACTTTCCCCGATAAGAACCACATTCTCTTCTGCAGTTTTAAGCAACCTATTTTCGTCCTGGAGTCTTTTCTCTCTCACTGCATTTTTTGCTGTCAGGATAATTTTTTCCAGGGAAAGGGGCTTTTCTATAAAATCATATGCGCCGAGCTTAGTGGCTTCCACCGCAGTTTGAATGTTACCATGGCCTGAAATCATAACCACATAAGGAGAAAATTCTCCTTCCCTCATTCTCTTTAACACTTCCAATCCATCTATCCCGGGAAGCCAAATATCCAGGAAAACAAGGTCAAACATCTTACGCCCATTCAAAGTTAGAGCTTCTTCCCCGGATTCTGCTTCTTCCACCTCAAAACCTTCATCTTCAAGTATCTCCCTGAGGACTTTTCTTATATTGTCCTCGTCGTCAAC
This sequence comes from Candidatus Aminicenantota bacterium, assembly GCA_021161165.1. Classification (GTDB taxonomy): domain Bacteria; phylum Acidobacteriota; class Aminicenantia; order S016-38; family S016-38; genus S016-38. The sequence continues at coordinate 4,082 of JAGHBF010000155.1, read as the reverse complement.
TATCAACACCCTTCCTCTTCTCAAATTGGCACCTCAATAACGAATTTTGCTCCTCGCGGAGAGTTATCCCTGACAAAAATTTTACCATTATGTTCTTTTATTATGTGCATTACTATAGAAAGGCCAAGACCGGAGCCACCTTTCTTTTTTGAAAAATATGGATTGAATATCTTTGGTTTATCCTCATCAGGAATTCCTGGACCTGTATCTGACACTTCCACCCTCCACACACCTTTCTCAAGGTCAATCTCTGCTTTTACTTCAATGGAGTCTCCCTCCCCCACAGCTTCTACTGCATTATTTAATAGATTTCTTACAGCTCTCTTTATCTGGTCAGGATCAAAGTAAAGCACCTCGGGTAAGGAATTATCCACATCAAGGGAAAAATTGATTTGAGGATAAGTGCTTCTGTAAGAATCATAAAGTTCTACGAGAAGTTTTCTAAGAGAATAAGGAATTTTCCTCATCTGGGGCATCCTCGCCATCTGGGAGAAATCCTCAGCCAGAGACTTGATCGTAATTATTTCAGAAAGAATGGTTCTGGCAGCCCTCTCAATTTCCTTAAGGTCAGGAGAAGGGGAATTTACCTTGCTTATAATTCTCTGCGCCGAAAGATTTATTGGAGTTAAAGGATTCTTAATTTCGTGGGCAACTCTGGTTGCAACTTCCCTCCACACTTCCATTTTCTGGGTGTTAACAATAGGCGTTATATCTTCAAGAACAGCAATGTAGCCCTTAATCTCTCCGTCTCCCTGTATGGGGACAAAATTTAAAACCATATGCTTTGCCTCATCTTCTGAGTGTAAGATTATTTCCTTTGATTCTAGTGGTTCTCCTTTTTTTATTCCTTCCTTTATTACTTTCACGAGTTCATCGTGTCTTATTGCCTCCTCAACAGGTTTCCCAATTTCTCCTTTCAGCCCAAGTAGACGCTTCGCAGAGGGATTTGCGGAAATGATTCTGCCATCCGAAGAAATCCCGATTACTCCCGGATTGATAGCATCAAGGAGCACCTCTATGTAATTTTTTCTATCCTCAATTTCTTTTTTCTGCTTCTCAAGTTCTTCAACCATGCGGTTAAATGCTTCTACCAGTTGCCCGATCTCATCACTGCCCTTGTAGTCAATTTTTACAGAGAAATCTCCTCTTGATAGCTTTTCTGTCCCGGCAAGTAGTCTTTCCACTGGCTCTGTGATGTTCCTAGCAAGATGAAGTCCCACCCAGGAAGAAGCGAAAAGCACTAAAAAAGAAAGCAGAAGTAATAGCAAAATATAAGTAGTCTTCATCGGGTCGCTCAGCAATCTCATTTCCCGGTATCTTGCCACTATTGATTTTACGAGAGCCACTCTCTGAGAAACACTCTGGGGAATAAATTTTCCCACCACTACAACATATCTCGAATCTCTGCTGCTTGCGGCTATACATCTTATAATGTCGCCTTTCTCCATTCTATCTATTACACACGTATCTTCACCTATAACACCTTTTTTTAATGCAATGCTGGAGACGTCTCTGTAAGCATGAAGAGGAAGAGATGGATTCAAAAGTGTGAAAATTTCCGTCTCTTCTTCAAATACTCCAACAAGATCAATGTTATATTCAATCATTTTCCTTCTCACTGTGGAAAAAATAGGATTGAATCCCCGCTCATTCTGGATTTCCTTTCTTATCAATTTTGCATAGTGAAGAAGATAAGGCTCCCAGCTTCTATAATATTCATCCGAAAGAGAATCAATTTCCTTTATGACGCTGTCTATGGGAGTTTTAAACCAGCTTTCCACAGAGCGAACTATTATATCTGATGAAAAAATAAAAAACATTATTGTGGGAAAAAGTGAAAACAGGAAGAAAAACATTACGAGCTTTGTTTTGAGTTTTGACCCCACCACCATATTCCTTCTCTCTAAATACAGCTTAAAAAAGGTCCTGCCAAGAACTACCAGAAGGGCAAGGAAAAGAATAATCACTATATTCCATAGGAAAAACAGGAGCAATGTTTCAGAGGGACCGGCAACTGGTGAAATTTTAGAGATATATGTTTCTACTGCAAAAAGCAGGATGAAAATCCCTATTATCCCTGCAGCCGATATTAAAATCCTTCTCCTGAGCACAAGGAAATTATATCATTTTACCCATCCATACTGTTTTTCCTTGTAAAACATCTGGTAAGCAAAAAATATTTTTTAAGAGGAGTATAATTTCAATAAAGGGGGAAAAATGAAAAATAAAATCAAAGCTCTTATGGTATATCCTGCTTATCCTGAAGATACCTTCTGGAGCTTTAAATACGCACTAAAATTTATCGGGAAAAGTTCCACTTTTCCACCGCTCGGACTCCTTACTGTGGCTTCTCTTTTACCTTCTGATTGGGAGCTTAAGCTGGTGGATTTAAATATTGAAAATCTCACAGCCAGGGAAATAGACTGGGCTGACTTTGTAATGATAAGCGCAATGGCTGTTCAGAGAAAATCAGTAGAGGAAATAATAAAAAGGGCAAAAAAACGGGGCAAAACTATTATAGCAGGTGGCCCTCTTTTTACTATGCACTTTGATGAATTCACAAGCAGTGTTGACCATCTTGTTCTCGGCGAAGCAGAGGTAACTCTTCCTAAATTCCTCGAGGACCTGGAAAAAGGAAAACCAGAACCTATATACTTTCCGGAAAGGTTCGCAGATATTGAGAGAACACCTGTTCCAAGATTTGATCTTGTAAAAATGAAAAGGTATTCCTCCATGAATGTGCAATTTTCAAGGGGTTGCCCTTATAATTGCGAGTTCTGTGATATACCTCTTCTTTATGGACACAGACCAAGGACTAAATCCTCAAAACAGCTTATAGAAGAACTTGAGTCTTTATATCACCTCGGCTGGGAAGGAGGGGTTTTCTTCGTGGACGATAATTTTATAGGAAATAAAAGAAAGTTGAAGGAAGAAATCCTCCCTGCTCTTATAAACTGGTCCAGATTCAGAAACTATCCTTTCCGGTTTTTCACTGAGGCATCTATAAATCTCGCAGATGACGAAGAACTTATGAAAATGATGGTTGAAGCAGGATTTGACGAGGTCTTTATCGGAATAGAAAGTCCCAATCCTGATAGTTTGAAGGAAGCTCACAAAATGCAAAATTACCGGAGAAACCTGGAAGAAGCTATAAAAATAATCCATCAACACGGGCTTATTGTTCAGGGAGGATTTATTCTGGGATTTGACAATGATACTCCAGGAATTTTCAACTCTATGGTGAAATTCATTCAGAAAACGGGAATAATCACCGCGATGGTAGGGCTTTTACAGGCACCCAAAGGAACAAAGCTTTATGAAAAATTAAAAAAGCAGGGACGTATATTAAAAGACTTTGTGGCAAATAATACAGACTTTTCCATTAATTTCATTCCAAAAATGGACTATAAAGAACTTCTCCGTGGATATAAAGAGGTTGTAGAAAAGCTTTATTCACAAAAGTATCTTTACGAAAGGGTTAAGTCCTTTATCGATATATATAGACCTAAGGTGAGAGCAAAGTACAGGTTAACGGCTAATAGATTCCTTGCCTTCCTGCGTTCTATTTTTGTAATAGGGATTCTGGACAGGGGCAGAATTTATTACTGGAAATCCATTTTCAAAACCCTTTTTAAAAAACCGAAATTACTACCACTTACAATTACCTTCGAAATTTACGGATATCATTTTAGAAAAATTTATAGCAACCAGGCAAAGAAAATAAAAAAGCTTTTATCTTCGTGAATAATTCCAGTACTCCACTCTCCAACCGTTTCTTAGAGCTATTTCCTTCAGTTTTCTGGAGGGATTTACTGCAACAGGATCCCCCAGAAGAGACAGAAAATGGGCATCAGCAGAACTATTACCGTAACCATAGCTTTCTCCAAGCATTATCCCATATTGTTTAGCAAGGTCTTCCACTATTTCTCTTTTTCTCTTGCCGCTGGGATATTCGATAAGTTCACCCGTAAATTTACCATCCTTTTCCTCTACTACACTGGCAACTATTTTCTCAAACCCGAGCACCTTGAAATTTTCAGCTATAAAATCAGGAGCTCCTGTAAGAAGAACAAGAAATGCTC
>JAGHBF010000071.1 GCA_021161165.1 Candidatus Aminicenantota bacterium | reverse complement strand
TATTATAGTTATAATTAGTTTGATTATTGGCAGAAAAAAATGGAAGAAAAACTCTGGATAGTCGAAGAAATAAACAAAATCCTTGGCCCTGTGGTAATAAAACTTTTCTCTTATGCAGGAATACATCTTAACCCTAAAGAACCGATACCTGGACATGTTATCCTTTCCTTTCTTGCTTCCCTTACGGTGATTATAGTTTTTGGCCTCCTGTCCGGAAAACCAAAATTAGTTCCTGACAAAAAACAGTCAATTTTTGAACAATTCTTTATGTTTATTGAAGGATTAAACAGAGAGATTATCGGACATGAGGGAAGAAATTATCTGGGAATAGTGGGTACACTTTTCCTTTTTATACTGACCATGAATTATTTCGGTCTGTTTCCTGGACTTGCATCTCCAACTACTAATATAAACGTTCCTGCAGGGATGGCGATTTTTGTGTTTCTTTACTACAATCTCCAGGGAATTAAGAAGCATAAGTTTGGATATATAAAACAGTTTACCGGGAATTATCTTTTCATAGCCCCTATCATGGCACCAATAGAATTTGTAAGTCATATTTCCAGACCTCTTTCTCTATCTGTACGTTTATTTGGGAATATAACTGCTGAGGAGACTTTGATTTTAGTGCTTGCGGGTCTTTTTGCCCCCCTGTTGCCAGTCCCGTTAATGGCACTGGCTTTAATAACAGGAGCCCTGCAAGCCTATATATTCGCCATGTTGACCGCCGTTTACATCTCTGGGGCGGTCTCGGAAGAACATTAAAAAGGAGGTTTATTATGAAGTATTTAGCATCAATGGCGTTCTTACTTCTAAGCTCTTCTCTTTTCGCGGCAGAAAACGTAACAACTGCGGCTGTTAACACCAATGTTTATGTATGGATAGCAATTACAGCTGGTTTTGGAATTGCCATAGCTTCTGCTGTGGGGGCACTTGGGCAGGCCAAGGTGGTCCACAGAGCTTCTGAAGCAATTTCAAGGAATCCGGGAGCAGCCCCTCACATAAGGTTTGGACTCATCCTCGGGCTAGTTCTTATTGAATCTCTGGTAATTTATACCCTGTTAATTGAAATCCTGCTGGTAGGAAAGATTAAGTTGTAACCAGCCGGGCCAGGGGAATTGAGAGTTTCATTTAATAAATTTTTAACGCCTGTAAAGGAAGTCTGGAAAAGAGCAAGGAAACACAGAATAGATGACCTCGCAGCAATTATTTCCTACTATGCTCTGTGGGCATCCGTTCCCCTGGCCGGATTTATCCTTTATGTTGCCACTTATTTTATAGGGTCCTCTGAAAAAATAATTAATGACCTGAATATCTTTTCCCAGGAGTTCTTTTCCACCATCAATCCCAGGTTCTTCATGAATATGAAGATCTATGCTTCAAAAATAAAAGAAGTGGGGATTGTTGGCATATATCTTGCTATAGTTCTGGGCATAATGCTGGTGTCGAAAATTATAACTTCTATTCAGATAATCTATGAGAAAGAAAACAATAAATCTTTTTTCTGGAAGAGATTGTGGGAAATGGCCATTCTTATCGGTTCTGGTTTCTTTCTTTTTGTTTCCTTTGGACTGATGGCAGGAATTGCCACCTTTAACAGATTTGTAATGACAAATAGCTCAATCTCAAGTTATGTTAATCCCATGGTTCTATGGGCAATAAGAAGTTTCTTAACGAAAATTCTGGTCCCATTCCTTCTCGCCACATTCTATTTTTTCGCTCTCTACAAATGGATACCTGAAAAACCAGTGAAGGTCAGCGCAGCCCTCAAGGGAGCACTTCTGGCAGCTGTAGGTTGGATTGCTGGAACTCATGTCTTTATGTGGTATATAAGTAATATCTCCCTTGCTGGTAAACTCTTCGGGACACTATCAACGGTAATAATCTTTATTTTCTGGGTGGAAATTTCATCAATAATACTTCTTATAGGAGCTGAGGTTTCCGCTTATTTATCAGAGGAGAAAAAATGAGATTAAAGGAAATTGCAGAAAAAATTGGAGCCCGATTAATTGGTGATGGCAATATTGAGATAAAAGGGGTTTCCACTTTAGAGGAGGCAGGACCAGGAGAAATTGCTCCTTATTACAGAAAAAGATTTATGGAACTTGCTTTAAGTTCTAAAGCTTCGGCTCTTCTTGTAGGGAAAGGACTGGAGTTGGAGGGAAGAAATCTAATTGTTGCTGAAAACCCAAGAGTGGCCCTTGTGGAAATAATAAACCTGCTTTACTCATGGAAGAAATTAAGGGGAATTTCCCCAAAATCGAGCGTTTCCTCTTCTGCAAGGATATCTCCCAATGTATTTATAGGAAATTTTGTTTTTATAGGCGAAAATGTTGAAATAGGAGAAGGAACTGAGATTCACTCAGGTGTAAAAATCTACGAAAATGTGAAAATTGGCAAAAATTGTAAGATATATTCAAATGTTGTTATAAGAGAAGACACTTTAATTGGAAACAATGTAATACTTCACCCAGGGGTTGTGATTGGTGCAGATGGATTTGGCTTTGAGCAGGGTAAAAAAATACCTCAGGTTGGGAAGGTTGTTCTAGGAGATAATGTGGAAATAGGTGCTAATACATGTGTGGATCGCGCTGCTCTGGGAACAACTTTAATCGAAGACGATGTAAAGATCGATAACCTCTGTCAGATAGGCCACGGGGTAAAAATAGGAAAAGGAACTCTTATTGCAGGAATGAGTGCAATAGGTGGGAGCACAAAAATAGGAAAGGGAGTTGTAATCGGAGGAATGGTGGGAATTAGAGATAATATAGAGATAGGAGATGGGGTGATGATAGCAGCAAAAACGGGGGTAACGAAATCAGTCCCTCCGGGAAAGATTATATCAGGATATCCACACACAGATATAAATATCTGGAGAAAGGCTGTGGTTCTTCTTTACAGGCTGGCAAGGAAAGGTGAAGGAGAAGGAAAAGATAAAGAAAAAGGCTGAGAGTCTTGGTTTTTCCAAGATAGGGTTTACAACCCCCCAGAGTATAAAAGGAGATTTTCTTCTGCAGTGGCTGAGAAAGGGAGCAGAGGCTGGTATGGCATATATGAGAAGGTATACTGAACTCAGACTGAATCCATCTTTGCTATTGCCCGGGGTTAAAACCATTATTTCTCTTGCGGTTAACTATTATCCAGGGGATGTTTTTTACAAAGATGTAAAGATATCTAGGTACGCACTGGGGAGGGATTACCACAGGGTTATGAAAAAAATGATGAAAGAACTTTTTTCTTACATAAAAAGCCTTTACCCTGAAGCCAGAGCGAGGTTCTTTGTGGATTCAGCCCCTGTTCTTGAAAGGGAGATTGCGAGAAGAGCTGGCCTGGGATGGATAGGGAAGAATACAATGCTTGTAACAAGGGAATACGGCTCATGGGTATTCCTGGGTGAGATCTTTCTGACTGTAGAAATCCCTCCGGATAGACCATTTGATAGAAACTTCTGCGGGACATGTAGAAGATGTATAGAAGCTTGTCCCACAGGGGCTCTTTCGCCCTATTTCCTTGACTCAAATTTATGTATATCCTATGTTACTGTAGAACATAAGGGGAAGATTCCTGATTTTTATTTCAATAAAAATAATGGCTGGATATTTGGGTGTGATATATGTCAGGAAGTGTGTCCCTGGAACAGAAAAGCCAAAAAAACAAGCCTGAAGGATTTCCTCCCTGAGCCAGAAAGGATTTTTATCACGAGAGAGAAACTAAGCTCGATGTCTCGCGATGAGTTCCAAAGACTTTTCAAAGGGACTCCTGTCAAGAGAGCGGGTTATGAAAAAATAAGGAAGCTTGTCTCAAATTTAAATCCATAGCAATGTAAAAAAAGCCAGCCAGTGTTGATTATTTCCCAAATACCTTTTAAGATTTAGGTGATATGAAACTTATTGATGTATCGCGGGAATTGAACATTCCAATAGAAAAGCTCAGGGAATGGGTTGAAAATTACGAATGGCTCAACCCGGACGCCATAGGAGAAAAGCAGATTGAGATAATTAAAAGAATCAGAGAACTTGAAAGGAATGGATACACTCTGGCGGGAATAAGGAGAAGGTTAATTGAGGAATTTGGTCCCCCTGCCGACCGTTCTATCCTCCTCAGGATAAGGGAAGAGCTAAGGTCTTTATTGACTTTCCTTCGCTCGGATGATAATATAATTTAGGTTCGGGACGTGGCGCAGCCTGGTAGCGCACACGCTTGGGGTGCGTGGGGTCAGCGGTTCAAATCCGCTCGTCCCGACCATTTTTTATTATGAATATCCTTTTAACAAATGACGATGGCTACCTCTCTGTAGGTATAAATTTTCTCAGAAGAGCGCTACTTGATCTCGGACATAGAGTCCTTGTAGTGGCTCCTGACAAAGAGCGTTCTGCGGTGAGCAAAGCCCTTACCCTGCACCGCCCTTTAAGAATGCGCAAAATAGAGGATGATTTTTATATAACTGACGGTACTCCTAATGACTGCATATACCTTGCTCTGGGAGTATTGTTGAAGAATAAACCAGATATGGTGGTTTCAGGTATAAATCACGGAGCAAACCTCGGGGATGATGTTATATATTCAGGAACAGTTGGAGCTGCAATACTTGCCACTCATTTCAGAATTCCTTCCGTTGCTTTTTCCTTTGCCCATAGAGATATGAGCGAAATAGGAAAAGTGGCTAAAAAGGCAGGAGAGATTGTTGAGGTTCTCGGGAAAATAGAGCTAAGGGATGTGACAATAAATGTGAATTTTCCTGCTCCACCCTGGAAGGGGATTAAAATAACCAGAATGGGAAGGAAAAGGTACACGCCTGAAATTATTAAAAGGAGAGACCCGAGAGGTGAGCCGTATTACTGGATAGGCATAGGAAGCCCCATTGCTACGCCTGATGAAGAATCTGATATAAAGGCAATAAATGAAAATTATATTTCAATAACTCCTATTCATGCTGACATGACTTGCTATGATACAATGAAGGTTTTGAGGAATTTAATAAATGAAATGGCTTAGAAAACTCTACAATTGGGTGCTTAGCTGGGCAGATACACCCTATGGAGAGCCTGTTTTGTTTCTAAACGCCTTTGCTGAGAGCAGCTTCTTTCCTGTTCCGCCGGATGCACTCCTAATTGCCCTCGCTCTTTCAAAGCCAAAAAGGTCATTTAGATATGCGTCAGTCTCTTCCATAGGTTCAGTTCTTGGGGGAGCCTTTGGATATCTAATAGGTTTGCTCCTTCTGGATTCCGTGGGGATGCCAATATTGAAAGCTTATGGCTTAATGGACAAATACAATCATGTGAGTGCTCTTTACAATCAATATAATGCACTGGCAGTTGGACTTGCGGGATTTACTCCGCTTCCTTATAAGCTTTTTACTATTGCTGCAGGTGCTTGCAAAATAAATTTTCTTGTTTTTATCATTGCATCATTTGTTAGCAGAAGCGCCAGATTTTTCTTTGTCTCAGCCCTGCTTTACTTTTTTGGGGAGAAAGCAAGGGATTTCATTGATAAATATTTCAATTGGCTTGCCCTCGCCTTTGGAATTTTGCTTGTAGGGGGTTTTATGGTATTAAAGTTTGCTGTAAAATAGATAGAGCGGGGCGTGGCTCAGCCTGGTTAGAGCGCCTGCTTCGGGAGCAGGAGGCCGGTGGTTCGAATCCACTCGCCCCGACTTTAAAATGATAGCAAGAAGATATTACATAACCGGGATAGTTCAAGGGGTCGGTTTTAGATATTTTGTTAAAAGAAAAGCCGACCTTTATGGTATTGCAGGATGGGTGAGAAACCTTCCCGATGGAAGGGTTGAAGTGTTTGCTCAGGGAGACCCCGAAGTTCTCAATGAATTTGAAAAGGAACTGTGGAAGGGACCTTCGCTCGCAAGAGTGGATAATATAGAGAGCCACGAAGAGTCTCCCAGCCTAAATACCCATATTTTTGAAATAAGATTCTGGTAGGAGGTAAAGATGAAAAAGGCAGAAATAGGAATTATTGGTGGCTCCGGATTTTACAATATGGAGGGACTTGAGGATGTTGAAGAGGTGGCGATAAAGACTCCTTTTGGGGAGCCCTCTGCTCCAATACTGCTTGGAAGTCTCGATGGTAGGAGACTTGCTTTCCTTGCAAGACACGGAAAGGGTCATAAATATCTTCCAACAGAGGTTCCCTTCAGAGCCAACATTTATGCTATGAAGGTTCTGGGAGTAGAGAGAATAATTTCCGTATCAGCTGTTGGCTCTTTGAAGGAGGAAATTAAGCCTTTGGATATGGTTCTTCCGGATTATTTCTTTGACCTTACGAAAAAGAGAGAAGCCACTTTTTTTGGGAATGGAATTGCTGCCCATGTTTCTTTCTCTCATCCCATCTGTCCAGTAATGCAGGATGCCATATACAGGGCTGCAGAGGAGGAGAGTATCAGCGTGAGAAGAGGAGGTACCTATGTATGCATTGAAGGTCCACAATTTTCAACAAAAGCGGAAAGTGAATTTTACAGAAAAATGGGATTTGATGTGATAGGTATGACAAATGCTACAGAAGCTAAACTGGCAAGGGAAGCTGAGATATGTTATGTTACCCTCGCCATGGTTACTGACTATGATTGCTGGCACGAAGAAGAAGAGGAAGTAAGTGTTGAACTTGTTGTGGAGAATTTAAACAGGAACATAGAATCTGCAAAAAAAGTTATAAGAAGGGCATTAAAACTTATTCCTGAAGATAGAAAAGGGTGCCAGTGTGCTACAGCGCTTAAAAATGCCATAATAACTGCAAAGGAAGTTATCCCGGAGGAAACCAGGGAAAAATTGAGACCAATCATAGGGAGATACCTGTGAGAAAGATAATAGCTATAGGTTCAATTGCACTGGATGATGTTGAGACTCCATACGGGGAAAGGAAGGGAGCAGTAGGTGGTTCTTTGACTTATTTTTCATATGCTGCGTCCATTTTCTCCGAAGTAGCCCTTGTAGGAGTTGTAGGAAAGGATTTTCCTCAGGAGATCCTGGCTGAGTTAAAAGAAAAAGGATGTTGCCTTGAAGGTGTAGAAGTGAAAGAGGGAAGATCCTTCAGATGGGCTGGTGTTTACAGAAAAGGGATGGAGGACCCGGAAACTTTAAAAACAGAGCTGGGATTGTTCCAGGAATTTGATCCATATCCCCCTGAATCCTATAAAGAAACCGAAATACTTTATCTTGGGAACCTTTCACCTTCACTTCAAAAGTCCCTGCTTTCCAGAATTAATTATAAAATTGTAGCAATGGATACCATGAACCACTGGATTCAAAATAACAGGGAAGAACTCCTTGAGATTTTGCCTGAAATAGATATTTTATTTATAAATAGACAAGAAGCCGAGATGCTTTCAGGCGAAACAGGAAGTTTCCCATCATGTTTAAAACTTTTAGAATACGGCCCGAAAACAGTTGTTGTAAAAAGAGGTGAAGGTGGAGCAATTATGTGCAGGGAGAAAGATGTGGCTGCTATACCAGCTTATCCAGTGTCTAAGGTAATAGACCCTACAGGTGCAGGAGATAGTTTTGCAGGGGGTTTTTTAGGTGCCCTCTCTTCTGGAAGGAATTACAGACAGGCTCTCGCAGTTGGGGTGGCTGTTTCTTCCTTTTCTGTAGAAAGTTTTTCGATAGACAGATTGAGGGGAATAACTCTGAAAGACGTGGAGGCAAGGCTCCAGAAAATAAGAGAACTGGTTAGTTTTTGAGCCTACAAATCCGCTCAGGTTGACATTTTAAGCCAGATATGGCAAAATAGTATATCTGCGAAAGTGGCGGAATTGGCAGACGCGCTGGACTTAGGATCCAGTGGGGAAACCCGTGGGGGTTCGAGTCCCCCCTTTCGCATTTTGGAGGAAATCATGCAGGTCAATATAGAGGATATTTCTGCCACAAAAAAGAAAATAATTCTTGAGTTGAGCCCTGAAGATTACAGGGATGATTACAACAAAATTCTGCGGAGTTTTGCAAATAGAGCAAAAATTCCTGGATTTAGAGTGGGGAAAGCCCCTTTAAATATTGTGGAGAGAGTTTACAGAGATGATATAGTGGAACATCTTCTTGACCACAATTTGATACCCAGACTTAGAGAGGAAATAGAAAAAAGAGCCAAACCCATTCGAACGCCGGTTCTTGTAAAATGGGATTTTGACAGCAAACAGGGAGCTAAACTTATAGGTGAATACGAAGAACTTCCAGAGTTTGAAGTTTCAGATTATAAGGGTTTGAAAATAGAAATTCCTAAACAGACGATCAAAGAAGAGGATGTGGTTAAAAGAACTCTTGAGGACATAAAAAACAGCAATACTACGGCCCAAAGGGTGGAGCGAGAAATAAGGCCAGGAGATAGGGTGGAGGTTAAGATACAGTTAATTGACCCTGTAACCAGAAGAAGGCTCCCAGAAGAGAGGTTCGCAATAATTGTTTCTGAAGAAGATGATTTTGGTAAAAGGTTTCTGGGAAGGAAAAAAGGGGAGAAGTTTTCCTATGAGGAGGAGTATCCTGAAGATTACCCTGTGAAGAGGATTGCAGGTAAGAAATTTATTCATGAGGTAGAAATTCTTGATGTTCTTGAAATTGTTTATCCGGAAATAGATGATGACCTTGCCAAAAAATTGGGAGCAGAAAACCTTGAAGATCTGAAAAAGAGGCTTTTAGAACTTGCGAAGGCTGAGCTTGAACATCAGAGAAAGGAGCAGATCGAGTCTGCCGTCCTTGACGCTCTTGTGGAGAAAAACGATGTGCCAGCCCCTGAAGTTCTGGTGAATGAAGCCTATAAAAATCTTGCCACCGCTGTTTTAATGGAATTCGCTTCAAAAGGACAAAGGGTGAGCAGGGAAAAATGGAAAGAGATTTCAGAGAAACTCAAGCTTGATGCAGAGAAAAGAGTTAAGGAAAGATTGATACTTTTGAAAATAGCTGAAAAAGAAGGTATAGAAGTAAACCGCGAGGAAGTTCAGGAAGAGATAAAGAAAAGAGCCCAATCAGAAGGGGTTAGTTTGAGGGAATACAGGGTTAAAATGGAAAGGGAAGGAATAACAGAAGAGGAGATTAAGGAGAACCTTCTGGTTCGTAAGGCATTAAATCTTGTTGTAGAGAATGCTATAATTAAAGAGAAGGAGGAGAAAAAATCCGCAGACAAAAAGAGCAAATGAGTTATATCCCTATACCCTATGTAATAGAACAGACTGGTAGAGGGGAGAGGGTCTATGATATATATTCGAGACTGCTAAAGGACAATATAATACTTCTCGGAACACCTATAGATGAAACCACGGCCAATGTGATAGTAGCTGAACTTCTTTTTCTTGAAGCTCAGGACCCGGAAAAGGACATTTATCTTTATATAAACAGCCCTGGTGGTGAGATAACTGCTGGCCTGGCAATTTACGACACCATGCAGTTTATCAAGCCCGATGTTGTGACTATATGCATAGGACAGGCTGCTTCTATGGCTGCAGTTATACTGTCTGCAGGAGCTAAAGGGAAAAGGTTTTCCCTTCCCAATTCAAGAATAATGCTTCATCAGCCAATGGGAGGTTATCAGGGTCCTGCCCCTGACATAAAAATATGGGCAGAGGAGATCTTGAGACTAAAGGAGAAGCTAATAGATATCCTTCATCGCCATACAGGACAGTCCAAGAAAAAGCTTGAGAAGGATACAGAGAGAGATTATTTTATGAGCCCTGAAGAGGCCCTTGAATATGGAATAATAGACAAAATAATAGAGAAAAGAAATGAGTAGGAAAAGATGCATAATTTGCGGAAGAACTGAAGAAGAAGCGCCTGCGTTATTTTCTGGTCCGGGTGGGAGTATTTGTTCTTATTGTGTAGAGGAAATTTACACGAGATTTTTTGTCCCTAAACCAAAGAAGCAGAAATTCAGAAATATTAAACTGTTAAAGCCGGAAGAGATAAAAAAGGAACTTGATAAATATGTTATTGGTCAGAAAGAAGCCAAGAAGAAGATAGCGGTTGCTGTTTACAATCATTATAAAAGGATCCTTTATGGTAGGGAAATAGAAGATGTGGAGATCCAGAAAACAAATATTCTTCTCATTGGCCCGACGGGTACAGGAAAAACTCTAATAGCAGAAACCCTCGCAAAAATACTCTCCGTTCCTTTTGCCATAGCTGATGCAACCACTGTTACAGAAGCTGGATACGTAGGTGAGGATGTGGAAAACATTCTACTCCGTCTTTACGAAGCTGCAGACGGAGACCTTGAGCTTGCAGAGAAAGGGATTGTTTATATAGACGAAATAGATAAGATTACCCGTAAATCAGAAAATCCATCCATAACAAGGGATGTTTCTGGAGAAGGAGTGCAGCAGGCTCTTTTGAAAATAGTGGAAGGGACAATTGCGAATGTACCCCCACAGGGAGGAAGGAAGCATCCGCATCAAGAATTCATAAAGATGAACACCAGAGATATACTTTTCATAGCAGGTGGAGCCTTTGTTGGGCTTGAAGATATTATTTCCATGAGAACTGCAAAGAGAGCGGTGGGTTTTCACACCGAACCCTTACCATCTAAAAGGGAAAAGTTTGATATCCTTAAAGATGTTATTCCTGATGACCTGATAAAATACGGATTAATTCCTGAACTTGTTGGAAGATTTCCGGTAGTCGGAGTCCTTCACGAGCTAACAAAAGAAGACCTCGTAAGAATTCTTGTCGAGCCTAAGAATTCCCTGGTTAAACAGTATAAAAAACTTCTGGAAATGGATGGGGTAGAACTGGAGTTTACTCAAGAAGCACTCAATGCTATTGCTGAAATAGCATATAAGAGAAAACTTGGGGCAAGGGGTTTGAAGGCAATTATGGAAGAATTGATGGAGGACATAATGTATCATGCGCCCTCCAGAAAGATAACTGGCAAAATAATTATAGACAGGGAGGATGTTGAAAAAGGAGAATTTCATTTTGAGGGACTCAGGAAGGCGGTATGAGGGTAGAAATTGAATACATTCCATTAATACCTTTAAGGGAACTTGTAGCGTTCCCTGGTGTTGGTTTTCCTTTTGTTGTAGGAAGGGAAAAATCACTCAGGGCACTAAAGAAGGCTTTTGATTCCGATGGGCTCATCTTTTTGTCCACTCAGAGGGATGAAAACATTGATGAGCCGCAGCTGGGAGATATATTTACCACGGGAACTCTTGCAGAGATCAAGCAGAGCCTTTCTACTCCAGGAAAGAACGTTAAAGTTATTGTTGAGGGAATAATAAGAGGTAGGATAGTTGAATTTGTATTTACAAATCCCTATTTTCTTGTGGGAATAAAGCGCATTTCAGAACCCACCGTAAATCCAAAGGATATTTCTTCTCTTCTGAGTAAGGTCAGGGATATGTTTGAGAACTACGCTTCCACCATGCAGGAAAGAAAGGGGTTGGTTATTCCTTCATTCCGTATAATGGAACCAGGGAAGTTTGCGGATTTTGTAGCTGCATATCTGAAAATTCCTGTAATGGAAAAACAAAATCTTCTCGAGATAATCAATCCTGTTGAAAGACTGAATTATCTTTCATATCTCCTGGAAAGGGAGCTCAGAAGGACAAAGAGAGGGGGAAGACGCACACAGCCACCTCCACCAGAGCCAGGAAACGAAGTTGAGGAATTGAAATACAAAATTTCAATTTCTGATATGCCTGACCATGTAAAAGAAAAGGCTTTGAGAGAAGTGGAAAAGTTCGAACATATGCCACCTATGAGCGCTGAGCTGGCTGTAACAAGGAATTACATAGAATGGCTTGTTGCTATGCCATGGAAAAAGAAATCCAGGGAGAATAGAAACATAAAAAAGGCATGGAAAATTCTTGATGGTGACCACTATGGCTTAAAGAAACCCAAACAGAGGATAATAGAATATCTTGCGATAAGATCTCTTGTTAAAAAGCCAAAGGGCGCTATTCTGTGTCTTGTGGGTCCCCCGGGTGTGGGAAAAAGTTCCATTGCGAAGTCTATTGCAAGAGCAACTGGCAGAAAATTTGTCAGAGTATCCCTTGGGGGAGTGCGAGATGAAGCGGAGATAAGAGGACACCGCAGAACCTATGTTGGAGCTTACCCTGGAAGAATTATACAGGGGCTCAGGAAAGCTGGTGTTAAAAACCCGGTATTTCTGCTGGATGAGATAGATAAGATGAGCGCTGACTTTAGAGGAGACCCGGCGGCTGCCCTTATGGAAGTTCTTGATCCTGAACATAATTCCACCTTCCTTGACCATTACCTTGATGTAGAATTTGATCTCTCAGAAGTAATGTTTATTACAACTGCAAATTATATGGAGGGAATCCCAAGGCCACTTCTTGACAGGATGGAAATAATAGAAATACCAGGATACACTGAGATGGAGAAGTTTTATATAGCAAAGGACTATCTTGTTCCCAAACAGATCAAAGCCCATGGAATATCTGACAGGAATGTTATATTCACAAGAGATGCGATATATTATTTGATAAGACATTATACAAGAGAGGCAGGAGTAAGGGAGCTGGAAAGAGAAATAGGGAACATTTGCAGAAAAGTAGCCAGAAAAGTCCTGGAGGAAGGGAAAAACTTTCAAGAAGTCCTTGATATTGAAAAAGTGAAGGATTATCTTGGCCCTGAAAAGTATCATAGGATGAAGGTTACAGACAAGAAGGAAGTGGGTTCAGCCACAGGTCTTGCATGGACAGAATATGGAGGAGACATTCTCCTTATTGAGACAGCACTAAGTAAGGGCAAGGGGGAACTAATACTAACCGGGCGGCTGGGAGAGATTATGAAGGAATCAGCTCAGATTGCTTTTACCTATGTGAAGACCAAGCTTTCCTCTCTTTCAATAGATACATCCAGATTTGCCTCCTTTGATATCCACGTTCATGTCCCGGAGGGTGCTGTTCCCAAAGAAGGACCTTCTGCAGGGATTACCCTCGCCACTGCGATACTTTCTCTTCTTACAGGAATACCTGCTCGTCTTGATGTCGCGATGACAGGAGAAGTTACGGTTAAGGGTAGAGTGTTGAAAATTGGGGGAATAAAAGAAAAACTCCTGGCAGCCTATCAGGCAGGGATAAGGGAAGTTATAATTCCAAAGGAAAATGAACCTGAACTTGTAGAGTTGCCTGATGAGGTTATTAAAGAACTTAAAATACATACTGTCTCAAATATGGATGAGGTTATAAAAAAGGTCCTAATAGGGGACCTTGATAAAATAGAACTTCGTTCAGATTTACCACTTTCTGCCAATTGAGAACAAACTGGAGGAAAGTAAGATTTTTAAAATCTGCTTTTAAAAAGGAGGATTTTCTTTTGACTCCATATCCATCATTCACATTCTGTGGAAGATCGAACGTTGGTAAATCTTCTTTAGTTAACATGATTACATTAAACAGCAAAATAGCAAGAACAAGCTCTACGCCAGGAAAGACCATTTCGGTTAATTACTTCCTGGTGGATGACAGAGTTCTTCTCATAGACCTTCCTGGATATGGTTATGCAAAGCGCCCAAAAAAAGAAAAACAGCGCTGGAGAAAACTTATGGAGGATTTTTTCAAAAATCAGCCAGGTATAATTGAAAATTTTGTTCTTATTGATTCAAAGGTGGGCATTACAGAACTTGACCTTATGCTGATAGATTGGTTAAAAT
>JAGHBF010000093.1 GCA_021161165.1 Candidatus Aminicenantota bacterium | reverse complement strand
AAACACAATTTATCCCTTCACGCAGGAGGAATTCTTTCTTATATTAACGGTGGACTTACTCTCGGTCCTTACTTAGGTTTTTCAGCGGGAAAGGATGGAAACGAAATCTCTCTGAGCTATAAAAATGTCTCTCCAAGATTGGAGGGTTTATATGGTCTGAACAGAAATGACAATCCTGAAAAATTTTACAGCTGGAATAATAACTGGGTGGAGGTAGGAACAGGGGACATCAAAACATGGGAGGGTAGTCCCGGCCCATATCACAGATTCATTGCCAGAGCAAAGGTTCAAAGGAATATGTCAAAATTTGTCTTCAGAGCCGGAGCTTTTTATGTGAGGGACTGGAATATACCAGAAGATACTAGCATCTGGGAAGAAGAAACCAGCACCTATGTTTCTTTTAAGGGGGCAAAATTTCCTATCTGGATTGAGGACAAACTCGAAAAATATGAATACAGAAATTTTAGTGAACTATGGAGGGAACGTTTCGGATTTTTCACTGGAGGAGACCTTAAATTTAGTCATTTTTCGTTTTCTGGATACATCTCATATAAAAAGGGAAGAGGGACATATCCATTTTCTCCGATTTTTTATTATCCAGGCGACCTATGCCTATATTCATCTTCAATTATGAATCAAAAAAACACGGATCCTAATTTCGTGGAGCAATTAAAGCAAAACTATCAATGGGGAGATGGTTTCTCCCTTTTTGTTTCAGGAAACTACCAAGGAAAAGGCACGTATCTGGGAGGATATTTTTACCTTTTCAAAAATCCTTCTGAATACTCTTTCCTTATGATAACAGGACTTCCCCAACCAAGCTTCTATCTTCCGATAGCTGATCCCAAAGAAGGAACTTGGAATTTCATTTCAGGAATTATTTTTAAGGTGAAAGTAAAAAATGCAACGATAATCCTGGAAAGCGACAATCTGTTCAGAAAGAACGTCGTCTCCAGGATACTGGTGGATGAAAATGAAAAAAATCTTTTTTTACTCCCGCCTGAAAGAATATTAGTAGGAATTTTATTTCAGTAATTTCCCCTCTGTACTGCTCTTCACTAAAAAGGACTACTCCTTCCAAATGAAGGGAGAGGATTCGCTTATAACTGTGGCTTTCTCCTGTGCTGCTTTAATATACTCAGGAAGATAAAAAAATGAAGTAAACAAGCCAGGATTAAGATATCTTAGTCCTTCGAGACCGAGAAAGTTCATTCTTCTAATAACCTCATCTTCCTTTAGCTCCAGAGGATCCGTCATTTTTGAAGCGAGGTTAAAGCCCCAGGGCATGTTTAAAGAAAAAACAAAGGCCCAATAAGGCCTTACCACATTAAAAACCTCTTTCAATGTAACAGTGAGAGAAGTAAAAAATTGATTATAATAAGGATCAGCACTACCTGACTGCACAGCAAGCACTCCTCCTTCATTTAAATGCTCAAAAATTGTTTGAAAATATTCTCTCGTAAAAAGTTTAATAGAAGGTCCCCCTTCAAGAGGTTCAGTAAGATCACTTATAATAACATCAAATTTCTCTTTTGTTTTATGAAGGAATTCGTATGCATCATCTATAATAACCTCTGTCCTTGGATCCTCAAAAGCACCCTGGGACCATTCACCCATATATTTTTTGCAAAGTTCTACCAGTTCACCATCTATGTCTACCATAACCGCCCTTTTTACAGTTTTTGCCTTTAGGGCTTCCCTGAGAGTTGCTCCTTCTCCCCCTCCTATAATCAGAACACTTTCGGGTTCCCCGTGAGTTATTATAGAAGGAGTTACAAGAGATTCATGAAATACCACTTCGTCAATTTGTGCTGACTGAACCTTTTTATCAAGGAAAAGGGTTTTTCCAAAAACCCCGAGTTTTAATATATCTATTTGCTGGAACTTACTCCTCCCACTGTAAATATACTCCTCTACTTTGTATCCATAAAGTAGCGAATCTGTAAACTCTTCCCAAAACCACAGACCTTCGCTCAAGAAACCATTTCCTCCTGATGCTGTTTGACAAATGAGTGAACTTCTGGAAGTACCCCTCTTTTAACTTCCATAATTGTTACGTGCTGTGGTTTAAATGATTCCTTTAAAACTTCTATAGCCCTATCTACATCCACTTTGGGATCACAGTAGAAAAGGTCTATGGCCGCATACCTTTCCTCTGGCCATGTGTGGATTGTGTAATGACTTTCTTCTATAACCACCACTCCCGATACCCCGTAAGGAAGGAACTGATGAAAGAAAATTTCAACTACCTTTGTCTTTGACTCCTTTGCCGCCCTTTCCATAACCTTGCCCACATAATCAACACCCTTCAGGGTGTGAGGATCACATCCATACATCTCAATGAGAAGATGGATCCCCAAAGCTTCTCTGCGCAATTGGCACCTCCTTTAATTTTTTTGCTACCAGTTATCAACGTAAATTTTCCCGAGGCAAAGCCTTCGTCGGGAACTCATACACCCTCCTTTATAATCTTTATTCATATTATTCATACTACTTTAACTACTTTACCTGCCTTTAGGCATTTTGTGCAAACATAAACTCTTTTTTTTACTCCGTTTTCAAGAATTGTTATCTTTTGAAGATTTGGAAGCCATCTCCTTTTTGTAAGATTATGGGCATGACTTATGTTGTGACCTGTCATAGGTCCTTTACCACATACATAGCATTTTCTAGCCACTTTATACCTCCTGCGTTAAGAAACGGACTTTTATTTTAACAGAAACTTAAAATTTCGTCAATATGAGAATCTTCACCTATATTTTCTTAACGACTAAAATAATGTCTCCCTTCTTTCCAAGCTGAATTGTCTCTCCTGAATTAATGGTATGCTGGGAAATTCTCTTGCCAGCCACATAGGTTCCATTTGTAGAATTAAGATCTACAACAAGAAATTTTCCCCCCTCTTTGGGAATTATCTTACAATGAACCTTTGATACAATTGGTTCTGCAATAACCACAGAAGCTCTTGAAGGGTCCCTTCCTATAACCGCTCCCTCTTCCGGGATGTTCTGAACTCCAACTTCATTGCCCCTTATAAAGATTACCACCTTGCCGGAGCCTACTGACTCCTTTTCTTCCTCCTTTTCCGGAATAATCTCCCTATCTTCCTTTATTTCCCTTTCCTCTTTTTTCGATTTTTTAGGGCGAAATTGTCCTCTGGGAGCAGGTTTCAAAGCTATTATCAGAACCACTATAATGAGAATAATTATCAAAACTGACGGTATAACAAGATATTTACTCTGCATCCAGAGCCTCTTTATAGGTGAAAGGCTATGAACATCTCTAAGAATGTTTTCCCTTAATTTTATGAGGTCAGGCTGGTTCCCCATGGAAGCGAGAGTCACCTCCACAAGTTCTCTTGCTTTAAAAAGGTCGCCTTTCCAATAAGTTTCAAGAAGCTTATTGTAAACCTTCGTAAATTCCGAGAGCTTATTAATGGGAACTCCTGCATCAGCCAGAAATTCTTCTGCCACATTTATGGGAATGAGAAATTTATATCCATTTACCTCTCGCGGAATTCCATTTTCATCTGGTGCATATCTCATATAGGCAATAACTGCCACAACCCTTCCATCTTCATTAACTGCTGGTCCTCCCGAATTTCCCTCCTGCAAATTAGCGTCGGTGAGAATTACCGGAAGATTCTTGAAATATGATTTTACTGAAGAAATAATTCCCTTTGTTATGGTTGGCTGAATTCCCATAATGTCTGAAACAAAAATATGTGTATAAGAATCTGCAAGTGCAGGATAACCAAAGGCAAAAATCTCCTGGTTCAAAACTACCTTAGAAGAATCTCCAAGCATAAGAACAGGACAATTTGACCTTGATATTTTAATTATAGCTATATCACTTCCTCCCTCCAGAACAGAAGGTGAATACTTCTTAATTTCATAGGGAAATTTTTCTCCATTGGACAGAATTACTTCATTTACAGTTTCCATAGCTTCTATAACCGGTCTATGTATTCTTTTCCATCTCCTTAAGCTGTTTAAATTTATCTGTATACCCTCATCCCTGAGATTTTTCAAAATAAATTGATTTACAATATTGGTTCTTAATTTTTCTCTGTCATTCCTGTTTAACCAGGCATCTTTAACTGAGTATCCTGTGGTGATTATGTAACCTTCAGGATGCACAAAAAATCCAGAGCCGCTGGAGCCAAATATAAGATTGTCTGAAATTATTTTTCCTCCAGTAATATATCTGATTTTCACATTAATCGTATTCTTTATAAGTACTATAGAAGGTTTAACTTTATAAGCGAGCTTTTCCGAAGGAGTAAGGCTATTGCTAAAAACAAACATAGAAAAAACTATATTCAAAAAAAAAATAAATCCCCCTTTTTTATTTTTTTACTTCTTTTATTATTTT
>JAGHBF010000098.1 GCA_021161165.1 Candidatus Aminicenantota bacterium | reverse complement strand
GAAGCTATTTGTAAGGAGTGGATAAAAGCTGATATATACATCAATGAGCATTACCTAACAAAAACAATGACATTCTATGTTATTGGTGGCGGATAAAAATGAAATGGATTGGAAAGGAAAAAGATATTGTTGAAAAGTTGGTTGAGAAACTTGAAAAAATAGAAGAAGAGGGGAAGAAAAGGCAAGCAGAAATTATAGAATACAAGAGGAAAACAATTCAGATAGAACTTAAACCTTCCCGCCATGAATATCCTAAATGGATGGTTTCTGCTTATCACGAAAGGCAAATCCCTGTATTCAAAACTTTTCCAAATTACGATGAGGCGAAGAAATACTTTGAAAGGCTTTTAGAGAAATACAAAAAGGAGGTAAAGAAAAATGAAAGCACAAATTAAGATAAAAGGTGATGTTGAGAAATTTAAAGAAGAAATTATTAACGGTCTCTACTTTTTAGAGAGAGGAGAGAAAGCCTACTCTTTAATCCACGATAGTGAAGTGGTGTTACAGATAGAGAGGGTTGAAGAGAGTAGTGATAACAGACTTGCAGAGGCTATCGAGGAGCTAACCGATACATTGAAGGATTTGAGAAGAACTCTCGGAAGTTGAAAAGGAAGTGGAAAACCAAGGGAATATGTCTATGAAAAGCTTTGAAGAATATCAGAAAAAAGACCAACAGATGTTTGACAGGCTTTGTGAATATATGAAAAAGGTAGGAAAGAAAGAAGCTACCTCGCTACTTTACAATCTCAATTGGTACCACAAAAATCTCACTATAATAGAGAAGAGAGACAAAGCCTTTATGATAGTGTTTAAAGAACACCTTGGATACGAATTAGAGGAGAAATATAAAGGGGATGACAAGGAATTTTTTGTGTGGTTTATTAAGCAACCATTTAGGCAGAGGTTGTTGATTTTGACGCAGTTGGAAGATTATTTAATGAGCATGGAGGGGAGGAAATGAGTTGGGATAAACGCTGTCCGTATTGCGGTTCGGTGTCCATTAGAAGAAGAGTTAGAACCAACGATTACTATTGCAATGTTTGTCGAAATATATTTGAGAAACCGAGGAGGGATAAATATGTTGAAAAAAATTTTGAAATCTCCCCAGAACTCAGAAAGAAAATCAGGGAATTTCTCGGTGTGTAGCTTCAAAACCATTAAGGATTTATTGCTTGAGATAACCTATGCTTGCAACCTTAGATGTAGACATTGTTCAAGTGTGGGAATTTTCAATGAAAATTGGCAGAGGGCTTATCACAGCCTCACATCCTTACTGAGCGAATATGATGTTGAAAGGATAAGGATAAGCGGGGGGGAGCCAACCGTTACATCTTCACTAAAGTGGTGGATAGACATTATACGCAATGAAAGAAAATTTGAAGGAAAATTGGTGTTGCAGACTAATGGGACGGTGTACTATGAGAACGACGAGATAGATGAATACTGGATTTCTCTTTATGGAAGTAAAGATTTCCATGAAAAAATAACGGGTGTTAGAAGGAGCTTTGATGAGACTCTTTCCACCATAGAAATGCATGTTCGGAAAGGACACAGAGTAATCTTGCAGACGCCAATTTTTGCGGAAACTCAAATAGAAGACTTCTCCAACTTAATAAATAAGCACGATTTCTTACAGAACCTTCCTGTAAGGCTGACGAGGCTGTTGCCTCATGGTTGTGCAGAATTTATGGAAGTTCTACCAGCGGAGGAGCAATACAAAATAGCGAAAAAAATGCCGAACAGAATTATAACTTGCTCACTCGACCAGAGCAGGTGTATCAAATATATGAAGAAGGTAATTTTGCCTAATGGAAATATAAGAGAGTGTGCTTCTTGTAAACACGGGAAGATACTATGCAGATAGAAATAGGTATCCCTTCATATCTACTCAGCGAAAGGGAACGCAGAATGCTTGAGTTAGTTGCGAGAAGACCGAGATTTCAGAAAGAACTTGTAGGGTTAATTGGGAATAATGTGGTTGTTAATGAAGTATACAAAAGCCTTGTGAGGAAGGGTATAGGAATCATGCGATTTAGATTTACAGGAACAAAAGAAGGAGTCAAAAGACCAAAGAAAAAAGTCGCTCCATTTACCGTGTATTTCTTTGAGGGTGATGAAGAAAGAGTGTGGGGTATGTTGGTAAAGAAAAAACTTCTTCCACACAATAAATGGACAGAAATAGGGATTCCTCTACTTGGATATAACAAGGTAGTTAATAATCCCTACGGATATAGAGAGTACAGAAAAGAGGGAAGAAAATGCAGAGGAAAGGGATAGACTACCTAAATCTCTTCTTGAGGGAGCTGAAGTCCTCTAAATCTCATGCGACTTATATGGCTTACTCTTCAGTATTGATAGGAGAAAGCGGATTTAAGCATTTCTGTGAAGACCAAGGAATAGACCCTACAGATGATAGTGATTTGCTTTTTCTTAGACACAAAGTTCTTGAGTTTAGGGACACTTATAGCAATACAAAGGAAAAAGTTGGATTTGACTTGCAAGAGTTAAGGCACACCGTTCTTAAAAGATTTTACGATTGGCTTGTAGGATTGGATGTGATAAGAAAATCACCACTTCATGGACTTGACCCTCCAAGTCAGGCTTCCAGACCTGATGAGGACTTTTATGGCTTGGATGTTTATTTAACTCTCGATGAGTTCTTATGCTTGGTGGGGCATTGCAGAACCCTATACGAAGCTCTTGCAATAAGTTATCCCTTCTGGACAGGTGCAAGAAAACGAGAAGTAGCGTTGATAATCCCAAATGCTATAGAAACTATTCCTTTAAATGAACGCATGTTCATTCCTGTAATTACAGTTAGAAGAAAAAGAGGAAAGAAAGGGGTCTTGCTACCACCGTACTTCCTGTATGACTTGACAATGAGACATATAAAGCAAGAAGGAATTCCACCTGAGCGAGCTTTGTTTTCTTGGCTACTCAAGAAGAATAGAGCCAATGACTTACTCTACGAAATAATAAATAGATGTGATTGCCCTTCTATCAAAAGAAAGGCAAAGTTTGAGAAGAAGGCTAAGTGGCAGAGAAGACCTCTCGTGTATCACACACTTAGAGATTCCTATTCCTCTTTTCTTTATAGCATGGGCATGGAGAGAGTAGATATAAGAGATTTAATGGCTCATGGGTTACCGCCAGATGTTACTGCGAAATATATCCACACCTTCGCAGAGGGTTTGCATAAGAGGTTGAGAGAACTCCCCGTTCCTTATTGGAGAGATAGGAATTATGTGCCTAAGCCTTACAAAAAATTCTTTCGGGACTAACTACCCTTTCGATAGCGTTTTTCCTTTCGGGGAGTTAGGTCTAACAACCGAAAAATGCCGTCGAAACGCATTTTGGTCTCGGTTGCACACTTTTATACATCGGTCTCGGAAGAAATCGCTAAATTTGAAAAACTTAGAAATTTTGATATTGAAATCCGACTTTTGAACATGTGTTCTTTTTCTTGGAAAAAATAGTCTTGAAATCGAAATGTTTATATATCATAATCACCATTCTAATCATGGTGGTG
>JAGHBF010000148.1 GCA_021161165.1 Candidatus Aminicenantota bacterium | reverse complement strand
TGCGGTCATCGTTTTTGTTATGGAAGCAAGTCTGTAAGAGGACACTTCAGAGGCAAGCACTCTGTTTTCGAGATCAGAATATCCGAATCCCTTTGCCCATAGATAATCTCCCTTCATGAAAGCAACGGAAAGTCCTGGCACTCTGTCTACCTTCATTTGTTTTTCAACAAAATTTTCGTATTCATGAATCCTGTCTTCCAGGTTTCTGGCTCTTCCCAGATAAAAAAAGGCCAAAAATACAAGCATTAAAGTAGTTGTCTTTCTCACCATGACATCCTCCTTTTATGATTAAATTATCTGGCTTTAGAATTTTTAAGGCAAGAGAAAAAGACCCAGGCTCGCTCTGGAAAGAAAAATGTCAAAAGTGAAGACTGAGCTCCAATGATTGAAGGTTTGAGAAAAAGGAAAGATAAGCTATACTTAATAGCCGGAGGAGATAAAATGTGCGGAATTTTCGGGATTGTTTATCCGGAAGAAAAGAAAAATCTTGGTAGGAAGCTTTACAGAGCAGCAAAAAGGCTTGTTTACAGGGGTTATGATTCGGCAGGTTTTGTGGGAATTCACGAAGATGGCAGTGTGGATTTGAGAAAGGATGCAGGAAAGTTGGAAGAAGTGGACAATAGATTAAAACTCAGGGAAATAACGGGGAAAAGGGGAATTGTACAACTCAGATGGGCCACCTTCGGAGTTCCCAACAGGAACAATGCTCAACCTCATATAGACTGCAAAAAAAGACTGGTAACTGCCCATAATGGGAATGTGGTTAACACTCCTGAGCTCATAGTGGAACTCTCTTCCCGCGGTCATAATTTCAAAGGAGAAAATGATGGGGAGGTTGTTTGCCATACTGTAGAGGACTTCCTTAACAGAAGCGGTAATTTAGACATAGCAATAAGAGAGGCTTACCGGGTTCTTAAGGGCGACTATGCTTATGTTGCAGCGGATTCCAAAGGAGATGGTATGTTCGCGGTAAAAAAAGGCTCCTCACTTTTTATTGGTGTGGGCAAAAACTTTATCTGTGCCTCATCTGATCTTCCCTCCATTCTTCAATTTACAAGAAAATATGTGCCTCTTTTTGACGGTGAATATGTGTATTTTGACCATAAAAAATACGAAATAAGAAGCCTGGAAACAGGGGAAAAAATAGAACGTCAACCCAGAGAATATAGTGGTGACATAGCCTTGGCAGAAAAGGGAGAATACCCTCACTTTATGATAAAGGAGATAAAGGAACAACCTCTCACAACCAAGACACTGATCTCTTACATTACCGAATCTGGAGAAGCCCTCGAATTTGCTCAGCAGTTAAAAAAATCGAGAAGAATTTTCATAATTGGCTCTGGTTCATCTTTCCATGCCTCACTAATGGGAAGCTATTTCCTCGGCAGAATAGCATCAAAATTTACCATTCCAGTTATCGCTGGAGAATTCAGCGAAAGGTTTGCAGAATTGTTCGAGGCCAGAGATACTTATATATTAGTAAGTCAGAGTGGCGAAACAAAGGACACAATAAACGTTCTCGACCTTCTGGATAAAAAGGGCTATGAAAACATTTACTCAGTTGTAAATGTTCCAGGGTCCACTATCTACATGAGGACAAGGAATAGATTCCCCATAATGTCTGAGTTAGAAGTAAGTGTAGCAGCGACAAAAACCTTTCTTAATCAGGTTGTAGGGTTTGCAGGGCTTTCCCTTCTGGTCTCTCAGGACCGAAAAGGACTGGAAAAATTAAAAAGGTTACCCGAATTCATAAAAGACACCATGGAAAAAACTGAACCGATTGTACAACAGCTGGCAAAAGAATTTAGCAACTGGAATTCCATCTACATTCTGGGGTACGGGGTAAACTATTCTGCGGCTTTAGAAGGCGCTTTGAAGATTAAAGAGGTATCTTATATCCACGGTGAGGCATATTACTCAACGGAATTTAAGCACGGCCCCCTTGCCCTAATTGATGAGGGGCAACCTGTTATATTTATATCCTCAAACGAACACTGCGAGAAAATAATTTCTGCTATAAATGAGGTCAGGGTCAGAAAGGGAAAAATAATCTCCATATCCAATGAAAATCCATCTCTTAGGTTAAACTCTGACATTTTCATTCCTATTCCCGAAGACGGTTTCTTTACAACTCCAATTCTATCGGTGGTTGTTCTTCAACTCCTTGCATATTATCTGGCCGTTGAAAGGGGCTTTAATCCCGACACCCCAAGGAATCTTTCTAAAACCATAACTGTGGATTGAATATGCAGGGCGAGTTGCTTCTTATCATTCTTATTGGAGTGCTTGTTTTCTTGACGCTTCTTGTTCTTATATCCATAGAGAATAGAAGAAGGGATGAGAGATTAAAGGAAAGGATAGAAAACCTTGGGGAAAGTCTTAAGAAGGAAGTTATTGAGATAATCCTTCCTGTTAAAGAGAGGTTAGAAGCAACCAAGGAAACTCTGGGAGAAACTCTCGTTGACCTTAAAATGGAAACACGAAAAACCGTCGAAGAACTCTCAAGTGCAAAGGCTGTCCTCGAAAGACTTTCTAACGAGAACAGGAGGATACAGGAAATAACAGATAAACTCAGCGATATGTTCTATTCTACAAAGGAAAGGGGAACAATAGGGGAATTCCTTCTGGAAAACATCCTCTCCAGCTTCCTGCCAGATTATATGTGGGAAAAACAGTTTTCCATAGGATCGGACCAGAACAGAGTTGACGCAGTTGTAAAATTCAAGAACAGAGTTATTCCCATAGATGCCAAATTCCCCAGAGAAGACTTTGAAAAATTCGAGACATCTCAGGGTGAAGAAAGCAAAAGGGCATGGAAAGTATTCACAAGGAAAATAATGAATCATATAGACGTAATTGCGAAAAAATACATCGTCCCCGAGGAAGGAACTGCTGGTTACGCCATATTGTTTGTACCATCAGAGCCAATGCATTCTATAATAACTTCCCCTAAAAACCCGTTTGGAGAAAAAAATGAGATCTGGGACC
This sequence comes from Candidatus Aminicenantota bacterium, assembly GCA_021161165.1. GTDB lineage: Bacteria > Acidobacteriota > Aminicenantia > S016-38 > S016-38 > S016-38. The sequence continues at coordinate 440 of JAGHBF010000148.1, read as the reverse complement.
ATGCTGTTTCGAGAAAGGTCATCATTGCTGGCCCGTATAGTTTACTTGCTATAATTTCGGCTCTTTTATCCTTCAGTGAGGCTGAATCAATCGGCAAAAGAATCGACATAATCTACAGGGCAATAGGGGGAGCTGAGGAGAGGATATTAAAACTGGAAGAATTGTTAAACACACTTAAAACTCATCTGAAAAATTCGCTGGGTAAAACAGGAGAAATAGAGCAGGAAATACAGAGAATAAAGGATTCCCTGGGAAAAATTAAGGGGATGAAAGAAGATGAAAAGTGAAAAATTTTTATTGAAAATATTGACTTATATGTATATAATATTGTCAAGGAAAACCTCCTCATAATCACCTTCTCCCGAAACTCCCACCATCCCCGCCGCCCCCAGAAGGGGGCGGTTTATCACCCTAATCCGGGATTTTCTCCTCAGAATTTT
>JAGHBF010000058.1 GCA_021161165.1 Candidatus Aminicenantota bacterium | reverse complement strand
TGCATATTTTATGTATTTTTCAAAATTGGTTTTAAAGAGAAACTCAGAGACCTTTCCCAGGATACCTCTGCCTTCTGCGACAAATTCAATTCTCAAAGGGTCCTCAAAGAAGAAATGGATAGATAGAACCAGTGTTTTACCATTTATAATGTAGGTAGTTTTGTCTTCCTCTGCAAGAATTGAGACATTTGCCCGGGAAGAGCCAAACACAAACTTTGAAATGCCCTGGAGTTGAAATAATCCCCTGTCCTTGTCGTATTTCTTCACAAAGGCAAATACATCTGTCATGTAGTCCGGATTATTTATAAAGCTTCGTAGCTGTTTTGAAGGCAAATGAAATTTTGCAATAGTCTGGAACCTTATCATTTACAGAACCTCCTTTTCCTCCACTGTGTATCCCGCTTTGACTATTGCCTCTTCTATTTCTTCAGGGGGAAGTTCTGTATCTACCATAACTTCTTTTGATTTCAGGTCGATTACGATGTCTTTCACCTCTTTGAGATTACTTATGCTATTCTTGATGGCTTCCACACAACCTATGCAGGTCATATTGGGTACTCTGAATTTGATTTTCATATTTTTTACCTCCCTAATTTTTTCTGATTTTATTTTCGATACTAATAATAAAGCTATGAAAATTATGGCGGATGCTATTTTTAAATAATCAGGTATATATTTCCCTCCCCCCATTAGAATGGAAGAGTTTTCGCCTGTCATTTTCCATATGAAGTCAAAAAGTAATCCGAAGGCTGTAGCAGTTACAGCTATACCTGTGATGTACAGAGCAGCGAACTTTTTGCCAAGGTCCTTCAGCACAAAAGTTATTGTTATGGCATTAGTGGCAGGACCTGCTATTAGAAAAGCGAGTGCAGCACCTGGGTTAAGTCCTTTCCAGATGAGGGCGGCAGCAATGGGAATTGAGCCTGTAGCACAGACGTATAAGGGGATTGAAACAGCAAGCATAAGAGGATATGAAATGTAGGGTTTTGAAAGGTAGGCTGTAAACAAACTCTTTGGGACCATTGCTGTTATAGCGCCTCCAATGAGAACCCCTATTATTATCCACTTTCCTATTTCATTTGGGAGATAAAGAAAGCCATATTTTAATGCTTCACCGAGATTTTTTCTGTTGCCGGTTGTATTAATTTGTTTTTCGTTGATTTCTCCTTCTTCTTTTTCTATTTTAAGAGCCACGGCCCCAATTAAAAGTCCGCCAACCAGTGATGCCACTGGTCTGAATATTGCGAAGATTATGCCAAGAAAGGCGTAGGTTGCGAGGATGGAATCCACTCCTGTAGTAGGGGTGGCATACAGGAAAGCAAGAACAGAAGATTTTTTTGCTCCCTCCCTTTTGAGAGAGGCCGCTATCGGGATAACTCCGCAGGAGCAGACCGGTAGTGGTATCCCGAAGAAAACGGATTTCAAAACCGAAGAAAAGCGTCCCTTTCCAAGATGTTTACGAATGAAGTTTCCTCCAAGAAAAGAATGGAGAAGTCCTGCTATTGCGAACCCCAGAAGGAGAAATGGAGCAACATTAAGGAGAAGGTTCCAAGAATCCTTAAGCACAGAGTAAATCAGATTGAGAATAGTCATTTTAAATTACCTCCAACATTCTTTCCAGGGATTTTTTAGCCCTTTCTATAATATCCTGGCTTAGTACAATTTCATGCTGCATTTTTAAAAGGGAATTATATACATCGTCAATCGTTGTTAATTTCATATTTCCACAGAAACGCGGAGGTCCAGGGGAATAGAATTCCTTTTCTGGATTTTCCTTTTTCAGCCTGTGAGAAAGGCCAAACTCGGTGGCTATGATGAATTCTCGAGCCTGAGATCTTTTTGTATGTCTTATCATTCCTGAGGTAGAGAGAACAAAATCTGCGTTTTCCACCACTTCAGGTGGTGCTTCCGGGTGTGCAAGGACCTCTGCTTCTGGATGTTTCTTCCTGGCTTTTAGCAGGTCCTTTAAAGTGAAACCGTTATGAACATAACAATATCCATCAAAGGGAATTATTTCTTTGTCCTTCACCTGTGTGGATACCCAATGGGCAAGGTTTCTATCGGGAAGAAAAACGATCAGCTTTTGCGGAAGGCTTTCTACAACCTTTACCGCGTTTGCTGAGGTGCAGCAAATATCTATTTCTGCCTTAACTTCCGCTGTTGTGTTTACATAGGCAACAAAGGCAGCTTCAGGATATTTCTTTCTAAGTTTCCTTACATCCTCAGGAGTTACCATGTCAGCCATGGGGCAACCCGCTCTGTAGTTTGGGAGTAAGACCGTCTTTTTGGGGGATAGAATTTTCGCTGTTTCTGCCATAAACCTCACACCTGCAAAAACTATGATGTCCGCCTGCGTTTTAGACGTCTTGATTGCGAGCTCGAGAGAGTCGCCCACAAAATCTGCTACATCCTGGACCTCTGGCCTCTGGTAGTTGTGAGCCATAATGACTGCGTTTCTTTCCTTTTTCAGTTTTAGAATTTCCCTTTTAATGTCCATGCTTTTCTCTCCAGAACGGGGACATCGCTCTTAGCTTTTCGACTATTCCAGGGAGTACTTCGATAACTTTATCCACATCCTCTTCTGTGTTGTACTTTCCAAAACTGAAGCGCAAGCTGCCATGAGCGATCTCATGAGGAAGGCCTATTGCCAGAAGAACGTGGGAGGGTTCAAGGGAACCTGAAGTGCAGGCAGAACCAGATGATACGCTGATTCCATTAAAGTCAAGCAGTGCGAGCATTCCTTCTCCTTCAATGTACTTAACGCAAATATTAAGTGTATTGTACAGCCTTTTTTCCGGATGGCCGTTTACAATTACTTCAGGAATCCTTTTTATCAATTCCCTCTCCAGCCGGTCTCTGAGCGGTCTTATTTTTCTCTCCTCTTCTTCCATTTCCTCCATAGCTATTTCTGCAGCTTTCCCTGCACCTACTATTCCAGCTACATTTTCAGTACCAGCCCTTTTTCTCCTCTCCTGGCCTCCTCCGTGAATTAGGGGATGTATCTTAATGCCTCTCCTTATGTAGAGTGCACCAACACCCTTTGGACCATAAAATTTATGAGCAGAAAGAGATAACATATCGACTCCAAGTTCTTTAACATTAACAGGAATTTTTCCCACGGCCTGTACAGCATCCGTATGGAATAAAACCCCTTTTTCATGGGCTACCCTCACCAATTCTTTTATAGGTTCTATTGTTCCAATCTCGTTGTTCGCCATCATTATCGTGACAAGAATTGTATCCTCCCTTATTGTCTCTTTGAGGGTTTCAGGATTCACAAGGCCATATTTGTCCACAGGAAGATAGGTAACTTCAAAACCAATCTTTTCCAGAAACTGACATGTATGAAGCACGGCATGATGTTCTATTGCAGAGGTTATTATATGCCTTCCCTTGTTCTGGAGAGCAAAGGCTGTACCTTTTATAGCGTGGTTATCAGCTTCACTTCCCCCACCGGTGAATATAATCTCCTTTGGATTAGCGCTTATAAACTTAGCTATTTTTTCTCTTGCCTCTTCTATTGCTTTCTTTGTATATTTAGCTCCTTTGTAAGCAGAGGAAGGATTATGGAAATGTTCCTTTAAATAAGGTATCATTACTTCCACAACCCTGGGGTTTACCGGGGTGGTGGCATTATAATCAAAATAAGATTCTTTCATTTTGCCTCCTTTTCATAAAGGATATATTCATCTATATTTCCTTCTAAAAGGTCCTTTATTGTTACCTTTTTCATAAAAGTTTCAATGCAATTTTTCAACTTTAACCATAGTTTTCGTGCCTTACATTTGCTGGATTTCCCACAAATTTCTGCGTCTTGGAGACACTCTACAAGTTCCAGGTCCCCATAAATCTGGGCAAGCTTATATATGGATATTTCAGAAGGGGATCTGGCCAGTTCATAACCTCCCTTTGACCCTCTGGTGCTTTTTATAAGTCCATTCTTTTCGAGTTGCAGAGCAATGTTTCTTAGATAAAGGGGGGATACACCAAGTAGTTTCCCAAGCTCACTTGTGCTTATCTTTCTATCAGCTTCTGCGAGAGCCAAAAGCAACCTTGAAGCATACCGTATTTTTGTTGATAATTTCATCAGCTTAATTATAACTATTTTAATAACAATTGTCAACTTTAATTTTATTTCTTTGTTTATTTTAAGAATTTACTGATATAACTTTTTCATGAGAAATTTCTTTAAGGACAATGTTGTAATT